>JANXXF010000114.1 GCA_025350775.1 Actinomycetes bacterium | reverse complement strand
CGTGATCGCGCACAAGGACGTGATCGGCGCCCTGCAGTCGCGCCTGGTCGCGGGGGCCGAGAAGATGCGGCTGGGGCCTGGCTGGGAGGCCGGCGTCGACGTCGGCCCGCTGATCAACCGCGCCGCGCTGGACAAGGTGCACGCGTACACGGGCATCGGCCTGGGGGAGGGGGCGCAGCTCCTCACCGGCGGCGAGCCCGCCACCGACGGCGACCTCGCCCGCGGCTTCTTCTACCGGCCGACGATCTTCGCGGGGGTCGAGCCGGGCATGCGCATCGCCCAGGAGGAGATCTTCGGGCCGACGATCTCGCTGATCTCGGTGGGCAGCTTCGAGGAGGCGGTGCGCGTCGCCAACGGCATCGAGTTCGGCCTCTCCTCGTCTATCTTCACGCGCGACGTCAACCGCGCCTTCCGCGCGATGCGCGACCTGCAGACCGGCATCACCTACATCAACGCCGGCACGACGGGCGCCGAGGTGCACCTGCCGTTCGGCGGCATGAAGGGCACCGGCAACGGCCACCGCGAGGCGGGCCAGGCTGCGCTCGACGTCTTCACCGAGTGGAAGTCGCTGTACATCGACTACTCGGGCAAGCTGCAGCGCGCGCAGATCGACAACAACTGAGGCAGACCGCCCGCGTCGGGGCGGCCCCGGCTACACCTGCCAGGCCTCCTGGCGCCAGCCCATCTCCCAGAACAGCCACTCGTAGCGGCTCGTCGTGACGAAGCGCTGCTCGACGCGGGCGCGCTCGGCGTCGCCGATGTCCGCTCCGGCCGTGTCCATCAACGCCAGTGCCTCACCGACGACGATGGCGAACTCCTCGCCGCCGTAGGTGGCGATCCAGCGCTGGTACAGCGGGTCGGGGGAGCCGCGGCGCAGGAGTTCCTGGCCGACATCTCGATAGATCCAGTAACACGGCAGCACGGCGGCCATACCTTCGGCGAACGAGCCGCCGTGGGCTGCTGCGAGCAGGTAGCTCGTGTAGGCGACCGTGGTGGGGGCGAGTGGCGTGGCGGCCACTTCGGCGGGGGAGAGGCCGAAGTCGCGGAAGAAGGAGTCGTGGAGCGACCGCTCGACCTCGATCGCGCCGGCCGCATGCCGGCTCAGGGTGAGCACGGCGTCCTCCGTGTGCGCCCGGCCGGCGAGCACGGCCAGCGCCTTCGCGTACTCGCGCAGGTAGTGCGCGTCCTGGACTACATAGAAGCGGAAGGAGTCGCGCGGCAGGCTGCCGTCCGTGAGGCCGGCGAGGAAGGGGTGCTCGAGGATCGCCGCGTAGATCGGCTCGATCGAGCGCCACAGCCGGGCGGTGAGCGTGTCGGTCATGGGCGCCAGCTAGTCTCGCAGCCGTGACCGTCGCCGCGCAGCGCTACAAGCTCGTCTGGTTCGTGCCCGTGGCGGCCACCGACGCCACCCGCGACGCCGTGTTCGCCGCCGGCGCCGGGCACATCGGCGGCTACGACCGCTGCTCGTTCGTGAGCGAGGGCACCGGCACCTTTCGGGGCGGCGAGGGGACGAATCCCGTCGTCGGCGCGGTCGGCGTGGAGGAGCGCGTAGCGGAGTGCCGTGTCGAGACGGTGGTGCCGGCCGGGCTGGTCGCCGCGGTGGTCGAGGCGCTGGTCGCCGCGCACCCGTACGAGGAGGTCGCGTACGACCTGTTCGCGCTAGCAGAGGTCGGCGCGGGCGGCGGCGCCGCATGAGGGCTGCTACGTGAAGGCGAAGCTGTGGACGGACGGCGGCGCCCGTGGCAACCCCGGCCCGGCTGCGTACGGCTTCGTGCTGCAGGGCGAGGGTGGCGAGACCCTCGAAGCCCGCGGCGAGTACATCGGGCACGCCACCAACAACGTCGCCGAGTACTCGGCCCTGATTGCCGGCCTCGAGGCTGCGATCGCGCTCGGTGTGACCGAGCTCGCAGTGGTCAGCGACTCCGAGCTGATGGTCAAGCAGATGCGCGGCGAGTACAAGGTGAAGAACGTGGCGCTGAAGGAGCTGGCCCAGCGTGCCGGCGCGCTCGCCCGCAAGCTCGGCACGGTGACCTACACGGCCGTCCGCCGCCACCACAACACCCTGGCCGACCAGCTCGTCAACGACGCGCTCGACGCTGCTCGGTAGTTCGACTCACCTGCCCAGCGCGGCTCGCTATACTCTCACCGCTTCGCGGATGTAGCTCAGTTGGCTAGAGCGTCTGCTTGCCATGCAGAAGGTCGTGGGTTCGAGTCCCATCATCCGCTCTCTAGAAAAGCCCCGGAAACGGGGCTTTTTCTCTGCCTAGAGGGCGTCGGCAGCGACGTAGCCTGACGTGAGCCAGTACAGCCAGAGGAGCAGCCTCTCCGTACGGGGCGACGTGGGGTCGTGTCGGCTCAAAGGGCCGCGTGGGTTTCTGGAGAAACCATTTCGTAGAGCGCCTTCCCTCGCTAGGCTGCCGCGCAGCGGGCGGTTGCGCGGACCAGGCACGTTGCCGGGACGCCGCCGAAACTGGGAGTGGGAAACAAGGAGGCCCGCGGCCGCTGGGGCCGTCTTCGTCGCGGGCGCCCTGGCAGTTGCACCGCCCGCTCCGTGCGGCGCGACCGGCGCGCTCGTGTCGACCGGTGTGTGCTCCTACACGACGACGGGGGAGGATAGCTTCACTGTTCCTGCCGGCATTACCAGCCTGCACGTGGTCGCCCGTGGTGGCAATGGCATCAACTCCGGCGGTCTTTGGCGGTGCCGGCGCGGAGGTCACGGCCGACTTCCCGGTCACCGGCGGTAGCCAGATGTTCGTCGAGGTGGGCGTCGGTGGTGGCGCCGGGGGCTTTTACGGCGGTGGCGCCGGCGGGGGTCTGTCCGGCATCTACACCTGCTCGGGAAGCGGCGTGATTGCGGCCTGCGCGCAGGTCGTCGGCGGCGGCGGCGGCGGCGGCGGCTACTTCGGCCAGCCCTTCCCCAATGGTGGCTACGGCGGTGTCGCTGGTATCGGTGTCGTCGGGTGCAACCCCGGCGTCGATGGATTCAACTCCCACGGCATTGAGGGCACGAGCTTCGGCGGCGGCGGCGGAGGATGTGCTGCCGGTGGCGCTGGCGGCAACGGTCTTCCTGTCGCCGGCTCAGTCGGCGGCGCTGGCACCGGCGGCGCTGGAGGTCGCGGCTCCTTCCGGAATGCAGAGGCCGGTGCCGGCGGTGGTGGTGGCGGCTACTTCGGTGGTGGCGGCGGCGGCGGCGGCAACTTCGCCGGCGGTGGCTACAGCGGCGGTGGCGGCGGCGGTGGAGGCTCCAGCTACACGCCGTTTGGCGCGACCGGCGTGTCGATGGGAACAGCACCCGGTATTCCGTCGGTGACCATCACCTGGACGTTCCCGGACACGACGCCGCCGGTGATCTCGGCGCCGTCGAGCGTGGTTGTGCAGACGACGAACCCCGGCCAGTCGGCGGCGGTCGCTTCGTTCACGGTGACGGCGATCGATGACGTGGACGGCCCGGTCGTTCCGGTGTGCGACATCCCTTCCGGCTCGACCTTCCCGATGGGCTCGACGACGGTCACCTGCACGGCGACGGATGCCTCGAGCAACACGTCGTCGGTCTCGTTCCCGGTCATGGTGACCGTGGCTGCCTTCGGCCTCGTGCCGCTGCCGACGATCACGGTGCAGAACCCGTCGATAACGTTTGGCTCGGCGTTCGTGACGCGGTTCACCTGCTCGCTGGACGGGCTGCCGCCCGGGCCGTGCTCGTCGCCGAAGAACTTCAACGGGATGGGGGCGGGGCCGCACACGTTCTGTGTGCAGGCGACGCAGGATGTGGCGCCGCAGTGCACGTCGTGGACGATCGTCTCGCCGGGTAAGCCGGTGGCGTCGATCACGAGCTCGTCGGTCTCCGGCCGCCCGTGGTCGGTGTCGTTCGCGTCGGATCAGGCGGGCTCACGCTTCCTGTGCTCGCTCGACGCCGCCGTGCCGATTCCGTGCTCGTCCCCGAAGACCTACAACGGGTTGGCCGTGCACAGAACGCACACGCTGCAGGTGTGGGCGGTGAACTTCGCCTTCGACCAGTCGGCGCTGCCGGCGACCGCGTCGGTGGACATCCCGTAGCGGCGGTCGTGGCCTGTGCCTGCCCGCTGGGGCGAGGCACGGCCTGAGGATGGAGTGCAGAGGTGGGGCGCCC
>JANXXF010000110.1 GCA_025350775.1 Actinomycetes bacterium | reverse complement strand
TCGGCCGAGAGCACGCCGCCGGTGGGGTTCTGCGGCGAGTTGAGGATGACGAGCTTGGTGCGCGGGGTCAGCAGCGAGGCCAGCTCGTCGAGGTCGAAGGCGAAGTCGCGATCCTCGTGCAGCGCGAGCGGCACCGGCGTCGCGCCGACCCAGCGGATCGCCGACTCGTAGATCGGGAAGCCGGGGTCGGGGTAGATCACCTCGTCGCCGGGATTGCACACGGCCAGGATCGTGAAGAAGAGGAACGGCTTGGCGCCGTTCGCGACCATCACGTTCGCCGGGTCGACCGGGATGCCGCCGCGGCGGGCGCTCAGGTCATGCGCCGCAGCCTCGCGCAGCTCGGGCAGGCCGGCCGACGGGCAGTAGTGGGTCTGGCCGTCGAGCAGCGCGCGATGGGCGGCCTCGACGACGTGCGCGGGTGTGTCGAAGTCGGGCTCGCCGATCTCCAGGTGGATGATGCTGCGGCCCTCGCGCTCGAGCGCCTTGGCGCGTGCGAGCACGCTGAAGGCGGTCTCGGTGCCGAGCCGGTCGAGGCTGTCTGCGAGGCCGGGGGCGGTGGAGGCGCTCATCGTTCGCGCAAGCCTACGCTCAGACCGGGGTCGAGTGCCAACGGCCAGCCACACCCGGCGCTCGTATGCTCAGGCCATGCGCGTCCCCACCTTCGTCTCGCTCGCCGCCGCGGCCGCGCCGCGCCTCGACCACCTCGCGCTCGCGCTGGCGGTCGAGTTGCGCGACGACGTCAACACCACCTGGGCGATCGCGGAGCTCGACCGGCTCGGCGCCGAGCTCGCGCAACTGGCCGGCGAATGGTCGGACGCGGAGGCGGAGGCCGAGGCGTGCCGCGAGCTGCTGGGCGAGACCTACGGCTTCGAGGGCGATGACGACGAGTACGACGATCCCGATAACTCGATGCTCGACCTGGTGCTGGCCCGACGCGTCGGCCTGCCGATCCTGCTCTCGACCGTGTACGTCGAGGTGGCGCGGCGTGCCGGCATCGAGCTGGAGGGCGTGGGGCTGCCCGGCCACTTCGTGGTCGGGCACTTCGGCAGCGACCCGCCGCTCCTGCTCGACCCGTACGACTGCGGCGAGCGCATCCGGACCGCGGTCGACCCGACGCTCGTGCGCCCGTGGGGCGCGCACGAGACCGCGCTGCGCATGCTCAACAACCTCGTCGGCTCGTACGAGCGCCGCGGTGACCTCACGCGGGAGATCCGCGCCGCCGAGCTGCGGCTGCTGCTGCCGCTCTCGCCGTCGCTGCGCGTCGACCTCGAGCTCTCGCTGAAGCGGGTGCGCGCCCGGCTCAACTGAGCGAGGCCGGAGGGGCGCCCGAGCGGCGCGCCCGGCGGCGACTGAGCGGCGCCCCCGCCGTCGCGTCACTCGTTCGAGGGATCCCACGCCGAAGATCACTCGGACGAGGGATGCTGTTCACACTGATCTCCCACGATCGGGGGATACGTTCGGCCTGTGACCATCGAGCCATACGGCGTTCTTGGCCTTCCTCGCAACGCTGACTACGACGAGGTGCGCCGTGCGTACCGCCGTCTGGCCGCCGGCTCACACCCCGACACGAACGGGCCGTCGGGCGTCGACCGCTTCATCTCGGTGCAGGCCGCGTACGACGCGATCTCCCGGGAGCGGCAGGGCGCAACGTACGGCCCGACGGGTGCGGCGATCGTTCCCCGGAGCGCGGCAGTCCCCCACATCAGCTCCCCGCTGTCGCCGCCTCCGTCGCCGCCCCTTCGTGCCGACCTGCTCGAGACGCTGATGCCGGTCAGTGTCGGCGCTGCCGCCGAGGCGTATCTCCGCCTGCTGCGGCTGCCGCCGCCGCGGCTCGTCGACGTCTGCGGCTGACGGCCGCCGCCCCGAGGCCGCGGCCGGCCTGTCGCCGGTCGCGCCCGCCCGTCCGTCCGCCCGACCGGGCGTCCCGCTACGCCGCGAGCTTGTCGTGCGTGCCGGTGGTGCCGCTCTCGCGGATGTCGCGCACGGTCGAGCCGAGCACGGCCGCCGGTAGCAGCGCCAGCCAGAAGTTGAACGCGCGGTAGGCGAACACGCCGAGCAGCGCCTTCGCCAGCGGCACCCCGAGCCAGAACAGCGAGAAGGTGAGGAACGCCTCCGCGATGCCGATGCCGCCGAGCGGCAGGCCGCGCCGCGAGATGACGTAGCCGGTGGCGTACGCCAGCACGAGCGCCGGGATGGCAACCTCGGCGTGGAACGCGCGGAGGCTCGCCCACAGGCACACCAGCTCGCAGAACCAGTAGATCATGGTGCCGAGCAGCGGCCGGATGTGGCGGTGCGGTGCGAGCAGGAGCCGCCGCAGGATCGTCAGGCCGCCGACCGCGTCGGCAACCGCCGCGTGGCGTCCACCCTCACCGCGGCGGGCCTGAAGCCGCCGCCGGCGGCTGTCGTTGGTCAGCCAGAGGGCGATGCCGAAGCCGGGCACGACCGCGAGCCAGGGCAGGGTGAGGGCGGCGTAGCGATTGTCCCCGTCCGAGCTCGCGTAGATCCACATGGCGGCCCCCAGCGCGGCCGGCGCGAGCACCGCGTACTCGAGCATGCCGAGGCCGACCACGCGCGCTAGCGCCTCCTGGCGGCGTGCGCCGGCGCCGCGGAGGGCGCGATAGTCGAGCTCGAACCCGCCCTTGATCGAGCGTGCGAAGTAGGCGCCGAAGCCGGCCGCGACGACGCGGATTGCCTGGCGGAACGGGAGGCGGGGGCCGCCGTCCACGCGCGCAGTGCCCTGGAGCGCGAACGCGTACGCGATGTAGGCGGCGGTCTGGGCCGCGAAGCTGACCGCGAACCACACCGGGTTCACCGAGAACAGGACATGGAGCACGCGCGCATGGCCGGCCAGGCCGGCGACCCACACGCCGACGTCGTAGGCGGCGACAGCGCAGAGCAGGACGAAGAAGAGGCGCTGACGGCCGCGCCAGACCAGCCGGGCCGGGGCCGTCAGGCGGCGGGAGCTCTCGGGTGGCGGGGTTCCGTCGGTCATCCGTACGGTGAGGGGCCGGCTGCGCACGAGCCTGGTTATCGGGTCGCGGCGGTTGCCGTTGAGCGGTGCGCGGTCCGCTCCAGCATGGTAGCTTCAGCTCCGTGCTGCTCAGCCTTCCGACAGGCAACATGATCGGCCTCGGCGCCATCGCCATCGGCTTCGCCGCGTTCGCGCTCATCTCCGCGATGGTCATCCCGCGTTTCAAGCCGGGCTTCCCCGGCAAGGGTGGCCTCAAGCTCTTCATCGTCGCCGCCATGGCGTGTACCGCGGCAACGCTGCTCGCGGTGGAGTTCCTGGCGATCGAGAAGAAAGAGCCGGGCGGCGAGAACGTACCGGCGAAGACCGCCGAGAAGTAGCAGCGGGCCGGCGCCTCGAGGCGCGCTTTCCCTGCTCAGCCGGTGAGCTCGGCGCGCACGGCCGCGGCGAACCTGTCCACGTCCGCTGCGGACGTGTCCCAGGCCGTCATCCAGCGGCAGAGGCCGGTCGCCTCGTCGTACACGTGGAAGTAGGTGTGCTGCTGGAGCCGTGGGATCGCGGCCAGCGGCAGCCGCACGAAGATGGCGTTGGCCTGGACGGGGTGGACGATCTCGAGGCCGGGCAGCCCCGTCACGGCCGCCTCCAGCCGCGCCGCCAGCGCGTTCGCCTGGCCGGCATTGGCGAGCCACAGGTCGCCGTCGAGCAAGGCCGCGAGCTGCGCGCTCACGTAGCGCATCTTCGAGTTGAGCTGCATCCCCTGCTTGCGCTGGAACGGCATCAGCCGTGCCAGCTCGGGCCGGAACAGCACCACGGCCTCGGCGCCGATCGCCCCGTTCTTGGTGCCGCCGAAGCTGAGCGCGTCGGCACCCACGTCGCGGGTCGTCTCGCGCAAGGTGACGCCGAGCGAGGCGGCGGCGTTGGCGATGCGAGCCCCGTCGATGTGGAAGAGCAGGCCGTTCGCGTGCGCCCATTCGCCGAGGGCGCGCAGCTCGTCGACGCTGTAGACGGTGCCGCGCTCGGTGGACTGCGTCACCGAGAGCACGCGAGCCTGGGCGTGATGCTCGTCGCCGAGGCCGGCCAGGCGGGTCGCTGCGAGCGCCGGGGTGAGCTTGCAGTGGGGCGCCGCCACGGTCAGCAGCTTCGAGCCGAGATACCGCTCGGGCGCGCCGCACTCGTCGGTCGCGATGTGGGCGAGGTCGGCGCAGATCACCGCCTCGTGCGGGCGCAGCAGCGCCTCCAGGCAGAGGACGTTGGCCGCCGTGCCGTTGAACACCGGGAAGACGGTGACGTCGTCGCCGAGCAGCGCGCGGAAGCGGGCGACCGCGCCCTCCGTCCACGGGTCGTAGCCGTACGCGGGCGCGTGCCCCTCGTTCGCGGCTGCGACGGCGGCGAGCACGGCAGGGTGGGCGGGCGCCCAGTTGTCGCTGGCGAAGGTACGGCCGGTCGGGGCGCCTGCAGGGTCGGTCATCGCGGTGAAGCCTACGCGCGCGTCGTGCGGCGGAACACGTGGACGACCGCGCCCAGCTCGGGCGGCAGGACGAGACGGCTGAGGGCGGGCTCCTCGCTGCAGGTGAAGGCGGTCTGCTGCGCGTACGCCTTCCGGTTGCCGGAGCCAAGCTCGAGCCCACTGTTGATGGCCACGTACAGCTGGACGCTGCCCGTGCGAAACACCGCCTGCTCGAACCCGTTGCCGGCCGGTGGCCACGAGCAGATCACGACCTCGGGCCGGTGCGCGCGCAACGCCTCCTTCGCGTCCTGGCGCAGCACCGAGGCGGGGAACGTGACGCTGTGCTGCCAGCTGTAGTCGTCGGTCGCGGTCACGGCGACGCCTGCCGCCGCGAGGAACGACGAGAGCGTGCCGTCGCCCGCCGCGATCTCGAGGCACGGGCGGCCGTCGATCAGCTTTGCCAGCTCGCGGATCAGCGGCCGTGAGTAGAAGCAGTAGATGCCCTTCGGCTGCACCAGCGGCAGTAACAGCTGCCGCTGCCACAGCAGCGGCCAAATCAGCCGGAACCACGGCAGCGACACCGGCTTGCGCTGGAGGTCGTGCTCGAACAGGAGCTGCTGCGCGACCCAGCCGTTGACGAGGTTGAAGCGCACCTTGCCCGAGCTGACGCCCGTCGCGGCGGAGAGGCAGAGCTGCTTGAGCGCTTCGGCCGCGAGCTGGCGGCGCACCTGCGCGCGGAGGTCGGCGGCGGGTGACGACGACAGCCCGACCGCGTACGCCTTGAGCGCCTCCAGGTCGTTGCGGCCGATCACCTCGGCGAGCTCGGCCTGGACTGCCTCCCAGTCGGCAGGGTAGGCGGCGCGCAGCTCTGCCAGGGACGGCCGCTGCGCCAGCCAGGCGCGGGCGTCCTTCGCTTTCCGTGGCGGCATCGGCATACCGTAGTGGCTGCCCGGCGACGGGGCGCGTCGCTGCTTGCGTGAGCGCGGCGCCTGCGAGAAGGCGTTCCTTCCCGGAGATTGATTCGCCCTAGGTTAGGTCGAGCTGCCCGACACCCGCCGCTGGCGAACCCGCGCCGAACTCGCCACAGCGATCTTCGAGTACGCCTGAACTCCGTCGGCCAGGTCGGCCAACGGAATTCAAACGCCCTACGTATGGCGGAGAGGGAGGGATTTGAACCCTCGAAGCACCTTTCAGCACTTACGCGATTTCCAGTCGCGCTCCTTAGACCACTCGGACACCTCTCCCCGGTGCTCGCGGGAGCGGAGGATAGGGTAGCGCGGCAGGGGTGGCGGGGTGGGGCGGGACCGTGCTGCACGGCAGGTCGGTTCGCCGAGAGCGCGCCCGGCGCTCGTGCCGCGCCGCCCCGCTGCTGAGCCGTCCGTCCGCTGCTGCCGCAGCGCCGCCGCCCCGCGGCGTAGCGTTGCGCTGTGGCCCCGCCGTCCCCTCGCTCCGGTTCGCCGCTCGCAGCGTTGCGCGACATGTCGGGCTTCCTGTTCGGGGCGACGGCGATGTTCGCGGCGATGTACGAGACGCAGGCGATCCTGCCGACCCTTGGCAGGGAGTTCGGCGTGTCGCCCTCGCGGGCGGGCCTGACGATCTCGGTCGTGGTGATCGCCGTTGCCGCCGCCGCGTGGATCTGGGGCCCGGTGTCCGACCGGATCGGCCGCCGTCGCTCGCTGATCCTGGCCAGCGCGCTGCTCGCCGTGCCGACGCTGGCGTGCGCGCTCGCGCCGAACTTCTGGACGTTCCTGGCGTTCCGCACGCTCCAGGGCGTCTGCATGCCCGGGCTGCTGATCGTCGGCGTGCCGTTCGTGATCGAGACCTATGCCCCGCGTTACGGCGGCCGGGTGATGGGCTACTACATCGGCTCGCTGGTGACGGGCGGGCTGATCGGCCGGGTCGGGGTGGCGCTGATCTCGTCGGTCGCCGGCTGGCGCTGGGCGCTCGGGCTGCTCACCGTGCTGCCTGTCGTGGCCACCCTCGTGTTGCGCCGGACGCTCCCGCCGGAGACCGCGCCGCAACGCAGCGACGAGCGAGGGCTGGCGAAGCTGCGGGTCCTCCTCCGCAATCCGGTGCTCGTCTCGGCAGCGCTGTCGGGCTGCGGCTCGTTCTTCCCCCTCGTCGCCGTCTACACCTACGTCGGCTACCGGCTCGAGGGGCCGCCCTTCCGGCTCGGTCCGACCGCGGCGGGGCTCGTCTTCCTGCTCTGGGGTGTCGGCGTGATCGCGCCGACCGTGGGCCACCTCGCCGAACGGCGGGGCTGGCGTCGCGTCGCTGGCTCGGCGATGCTGATCGGCGCAGCGGGTGTGCTGCTCACGTTGACGCGCTCGCTGCCGCTGGTGATCGTCGGGCTCGCGCTCGTGATGGTGTCGGCCCTGTCCGGCCAGGTGTCGGCGGCGCTCGGTCAGGGCACGTCGACCGAGACGAACAAGGGTCTGGCCAGTGCGCTCTACTTCAGCGCCTACTTCACCGCCGGCGCGCTCGCGGGCTATCTGCCGGGGCTCGCGTGGGAGGGCTTCGGCTGGAGTGGCGTCGCCCTGACTGCGATCGGCTCGTACGGCGTGGGGCTGGTCGCGGTGGTGGGCGGTGCGCTCGTTCTGCGGCGGCTGGCGCGGTATCGTTGACCCGCGAGAGAACCGAATCGGAGGAAGCCGCATGACCATCACCATCTGCGACGTCGCGCCGCGCGACGGGCTCCAGAACGACCCCAAGACCCTCGAGCCGGCCGTCAGGGCCGAGCTCGTCAACCGCCTTGCCGGCGCCGGCGTCAAGCGCATCGAGGTGGGGAGCTTCGTCAATCCCGCCAAGGTGCCGCAGATGGCCGGCCCCGAGTAGCTGATCGCGCTCATCGACCGCCAGCCGGGAGTCGTCTACGCGGGCCTTGCGCTCAACGACCGTGGCTACGACCGCCTGCGCGAGACCGGCCTCGACGAGGTCCACTTTGCCTTCGCGGCCAGCCCGACGTTCAACCAGCGCAACTCCGGCGCGACCGTCGAGGAGTCGCTGGAGTCGACGATCCGGGGCGTCCTGCGTGCGCGCGAGGACGGGATCCGCTCGACCGTCACCATCGGCACCTCGTTCGGCTGCCCGTTCGAGGGCGCGATGGATCCCGGCTACGTCCTCGGCCTCGCTGCGCGTCTGATCGCCGCCGACCCCGACGAGATCGCCTTCGCGGACACCGTCGGCGTCGGCGTGCCCAAGCAGGTGCGCCACCTCGTGACCGAGGGCGTCAAGCTCGGCAAGCCGGTCGGCATGCACTTCCACAACACGCGTAACACCGGGATCGCCAACGCGTACGAGGCCGTCGCCAGCGGGGCCGTGGTGCTGGACTCGTCGGTCGCCGGCATCGGCGGCTGCCCGTTCGCGCCGCGCGCCACCGGCAACATCTGCACCGACGACCTCGTCTACCTGCTGCACGGCGAGGGCATCCTCACGGGCATCGACCTCGATGCGTTGCTCGTGATCAGCGAGTGGCTGGAGGGCATCCTCGAGCGGCCGCTGGAGGGCATGGTCTACAAGGCCGGCAACTTCGCGCCGGTCTCGGCGGCGGCGTAACTCCGCGCAGGCCGACCGACCGGTCGGTAACGTAGAGTCGTGGGTATGGACGCCGACGCCCTGACCAGCTGGCTGCGCGAATCCGGCGACCCGGCGGGTGACGCCTGGCAGCTCGTGCTCGCGCGGAAGCCGACGCTCGTGGCCGCCTACGTGCGCTTCGCGCGGGTCGGCACCGAGAACCCGGCGCTCGACCCGCGCACCCGCGCGCTCCTGCTCGTCGGGCTCGAGGCGACCGTCACCAACCTCGGCTTCGGTGACGTGCCGCGGGCCGTGGGCGCGGCGCTCGACGCCGGCGCCAGCCCCGAGGAGATCCTCGAGATCCTGGCCCTGGCGAGCATCATCGGCATGCACACCGGCACCGTTGGCGTGCCCGCGCTGGTGGAGGCGCTGCAGGCCCGCGGCGAGGATCCGCTGGCCGAGCCGCTGGACGCGCGCCGGCAGGAGCTGTGGGATCGCTACGTCGGCGGCAAGCGCTACTGGGAGTCGTTCACCGGGGAGATGCAGGTGTTCCTGCGCGGCCTGCTCGCTCTCGACCCGGAGCTGTTCGAGGCGTACATGGAGCTGTCGCTGGAGCCGTGGACGAACGGGACGCTCGAGCCGAAGGTGCGCGAGCTCGTCTACATCGCCGTCGACACGGTGACGACGCACCTCTACCGGCCGGGGCTCGACATCCACCTGAAGACGGCGCTCGCGCTGGGCGCGACGAAAGAGGAGATCATGGCGGTCTACGAACTGGCGGCGGCCTTCGGCCTGCGGACGATCTCCGCGGGCGTGGCAGCCCTTGCCGAGAAGGGAGTGTCGTGAAGGAGATCGCGCCCGAGCTGAGGCTGCGCCTGTACGAGACGATGCTGCGCATCCGGCGCTTCGAGGAGGAGACGGGCGCCCTGTTCGCCGCCGGCGAGCTGCCCGGCTTCGTCCACCTCTCGATCGGCCAGGAGGCAGTCCCCACCGGCATCTGCGCCGCGCTCGGCCACGAGGACACGATCACCGCGACGCACCGCGGCCACGGCCACATCATCGCCAAGGGCGCCGACCTCGGCCGGATGATGGCCGAGCTGATGGGCAAGCGCACCGGCTACGGCGCCGGCAAGGGCGGCTCGATGCACATCTTCTCGGTCGACCTCGGGGTGCTCGGCGCCAACGGCATCCTCGGCGCCGGCCAGCCGATCGCCGTCGGGGCGGGCCTCTCGGCGAAGCTCCAGGGCTCCGACCGCGTCTCGGTCACCTTCTTCGGCGAGGGCGCGTCGGCGCAGGGCGGCGTCCACGAGGCGATGAACCTCGCCGCCGTGTGGAAGCTGCCGGTGGTGTTCGTCGCCGAGATCAACGGCTACGCCGAGCTGACGCCGTACCAGTACCACGTCAGCGTCCCCTCAATGGTCGACCGGGCCGGCGGCTACGGCATCCCCGCCGTCAGCGTCGACGGCAACGACGTCGAGGCCGTGTACGAGGCCGCCGTCGAAGGTGTCGCGCGTGCCCGTTCCGGTGGCGGCCCCGTGCTGATCGAGGCGCGCACCACCCGCTGGCACGGCCATTTCGAGGGCGACCGCCAGCTCTACCGGCCTGCCGAGGAGCTCGAGAGCCTGGCCGACCACGACCCGCTGACGCGGCAGGCCGACCGGCTGGTCGCCGCCGGGCTGCTGGGCGAGGAGGGGCTGAACGTGCTCGAGCGCCGCGTCGTCGAGGAGGTCGCCGAGGCGGTCGCGTTCGGGCGCGGCAGCCCGGAGGCGGCGCCCGAAGATGCGCTGTTGCACGTCTACGCGAGCGAGGGCGCCGGCGCTGCCGGCGCGGCGGAGGTGACCCGGTGAAGTACCACGCCGCGATGCGGGAGGCGCTGCGCTGCGAGCTCGAGCGCGACCCCGCCGTGTTCTTCATGGGCGAGGACGTTGGCCTGCCCGGCGGCATCTTCGCGCAGAGCCGCGGCCTGTACGAGGAGTTCGGCGCCGAGCGCGTCCGTGACACCCCGGCCGGTGAGCTCGGCTTCATGGGCGCCGCGGTGGGCGCCGCCTTGACGGGCTCGCGTCCGGTGGTCGAGATCTCGTTCGCCGACTTCTTCATGACGTGCATCGACCAGCTCGTCAATCAGGCGGCGAAGATCCGCTACATGTCGGGCGGCCAGGCGAAGGTGCCGCTGACGGTGATCACGTTCGGCGGCGCCGGGCGCAATGCCGGCCCACAGCACTCGGGCTCGTACGAGGCGTGGCTCGGCTCGGTGCCCGGGCTGCGCGTCGTGATGCCGTCGACGCCGCACGACGTGCAGGGGCTGCTCAAAGCGGCGATCCGCAGCGACGACCCCACCATCGTCATCCTCAACAAGGCGCTGCTCGGCATCGCCGACGACTCGGAGCCCGGCGTCGAGCCGATCCCCTTCGGCAAGGCCGTCGTCCGCCGCGAGGGCGAGCACGTCACGATCGTCGCCTGGTCGGCGATGGTGCAGACGGCGCTCGAGGCGGCCGACATCCTCGCCGCCGAGGACGGCGTCTCCTGCGAGGTCATCGACCTGCGCTCGATCCAGCCGCTCGACGGCGAGCTGCTCGGCGCGTCGGCCCGCAAGACCGGCCGGGTCGTCACCGTGCAGGAGACCGTGACCTTCGCCGGCATCGGCGCCGAGGTCGCCGCCGAGGTGTCGCGGCGCGCCTTCGGCTGGCTCGACGCGCCCGTCCAGATCGTCGGCCCGCCGTTCACGCCGGTGCCGTTCGCGCCCGCCATGGAGGGCTTCGTGCTCCCGGGCGTCGGCTCGATCGTCGGCGCCGTGCGGGAGATCCTGTGAGCGACGAGGCGCCCGCGTACGAGCACCTGAAGGTCGAGCGCGAAGGCCACATCGCCGTCATCGAGTTCGACCGCGCCGACAAGCTGAACGCGTTCACAACGCAGATGCTGCGCGACATCACGGCGATCCTGCGCGGCTTCGAGGCCGGCGGCGATGTGCGTGTCTGCATCCTGCGCGGGTCGGGCCGCGCCTTCTCCACGGGCGCCGATCTCGGCGAGCTCGTGCATGCGGGCCCGTTCGACGTGCTGCAGTCGAACCGCGACTGGATCGCCATGTACAACGCGATCGAGACCGTGCCGTTCCCGGTGATAGCACAGGTGCACGGCTACGCCATCGCCGGCGGCACCGAGACGACGCTCGCCTGCGACCTCGTGATCGCCTCCGACGACGCGAAGCTCGGCCTCGCCGAGATCAAGGTCGGCGTGATTCCCGGCGCGGGCGCGTGCGTGCGACTCACCCGCTGGGTTGGCCGCGCGCAGGCGAAGGAGATCCTGATGACCGGCGACCTGATCCCGGCTGACGAGGCGAAGCGGCTCGGCCTCGTCAACCGTGTCGTGCCGCGCGAGAAGCTGGAGGAGGAGACGATGACGCTCGCGCGCCAGATCGCATCGCGCAGCCCGCTGGCGATCGCCGCAGCGAAGCGCGCCGTCAACGTCGGCAGCGAGCTCGACCTGGAGAAGGGCATCGAGTACGTGCTGCGCGAGTTCGCGCTGCTCTTCGCAACCGAAGACAAGGTCGAGGGCATGTCCGCGTTCCTCGAGAAGCGCGAACCGAACTTCAAGGGAAGGTAGGAGGCTGAGATGAGCACGGCAGTCGAGCTGATCGACCTCACCGACGAGGAGCGGATGATCCGTGACACCGCGCGCCAGTTCGCGCAGGACGTCGTTGCGCCCGTCGCCGACGAGCTGTTCGAGAGCGGGCGGTTTCCGTACGAGGTGATCGCGGGGCTGGCCGAGCTGGGGTTCATGGGCATCCTCGTGCCGGAGGAGTACGGCGGGGTCGAGGCCTCGACGACCGCGTACATCTCGGCGATCGAGGAGCTGTCGAAGGTCGACGTC
>JANXXF010000078.1 GCA_025350775.1 Actinomycetes bacterium | reverse complement strand
GCCAGACGCCTTCACCCCCGACCTCGCCAGCTCGCTGAACAACCTCGCCAACTGCCTCTCCGGCCTCGGCCGGCGCGAGCCGGCACTTGCTGCGATCGAGGAAGCCGTCACGCTCCGTCGTGCCCTCGCTGCCGCCCAGCCAGACGCCTTCACCCCCAACCTCGCCGGGTCACTCAACAACCTCTCCAACTGCCTCTCCGGCCTCGGCCAGCACGAGCCGGCACTTGCCGCGATCGAGGAAGCCGTCACGCTCTACCGTGCCCTCGCACAAGCAAACCCCGCCGCCTACCTCCCCGACCTCGCCACAGCACTCAACAACCTCGCCAACCGCCTCAGCGAGATCGGCCGCCGCGACGAGGCTCAGCAGGCGCAAGACGAGGCCGCCGACGTGCTCGGGCGGATCGCCGAATGGTCGTCGCCATCGTCACGGTTGACCCCGCAGCGAGCAGCCAGTGGTCGCCGTCGGCGACGTGCGCCCTGACGCGCGCAGCTCGAAGCCGGGCGCTCGCTACCGCCGCGCGGCGAGCGCGACCGTGTCGGGCGTCGGCACCCGCTTCGCCTCGAAGGCCGAGATCGCAGCGCCCTGCAGCATCGACAGCCCGATGTCGTCGAGCCCCTCGACGAGGCGGCGCTGGATCGACGGGTCGAGCTCGAACGGGATCGTCCGGCCAGCCGGACTCGTGATCGTCAGCGTCTCGAGGTCGACGGTCAGCTCGGAGCCGTTGCGCCCGTCCACCTCGGCCATCAACGCGTGCACCTCGGCCTCGGGCAGCCGCAGCGCGAGGAAGCCGATCTTGGTGCAGTTGCTGGCAAAGATGTCGGCGAACGACGGCGCGATGACGACGTCGAAGCCGTAGTCCTGCAGGCCCCACGGCGCATGCTCGCGCGAGGAGCCGCAGCCGAAGTTGCGGCCGGCCAGCAGGATCTTCGCGCCCGCGACGGCCGGGTTGTTGAGCGGGAAGTCGTCACGCAGCGTGCCGTCCTCCTCGAAGCGCCAGTCCCAGAAGAGGAACTGGCCGAAGCCTGTGCGCTCGATGCGCGAGAGGAACTGCTTCGGCATGATCTGGTCGGTGTCGACGTCGGGGCGGTCGAGCACCGCGACCCGGCCGGTGACCTTCTTCAGCGGGTTCATCTCAGGCCCCCACTGCTGCCAGGTCGAATTCGCGAACGTCGACGAAGTGCCCGGCGATCGCGGCGGCAGCGGCCATCTCGGGGCTCACGAGGTGCGTGCGCCCGCCACGGCCCTGCCGGCCCTCGAAGTTGCGGTTCGAGGTCGAAGCGCAGCGCTCGCCCGGCTGCAGCGTGTCCTCGTTCATGGCGAGGCACATCGAGCAGCCCGCGTAGCGCCAGTCGAAGCCGGCCTCGGTGAAGATCCTGTCGAGGCCCTCCTCCTCCGCCTGCTTCTTGATCAGCGCGGAGCCGGGGACAACCATCGCGTAGACCGACGGGCTGACGTGGCGGCCGGCAGCGACGGCGGCGGCGGCGCGCAGGTCCTCGATGCGCGAGTTGGTGCACGACCCGATGAACACGCGGTCGATCGCGATGTCGCGGATCGCGGTGCCGGGCTTGAGATCCATGTAGTGGAGGGCGCGCTCGAGGGCGTCGCGGTCGCCGGGGTCGGCGATGTCGGCCGGGTTCGGGATGTGGCCGCTGATGGGGGCGACCATGCCGGGATTCGTGCCCCACGAGACCTGCGGCTCGAGGGCACGGACGTCGATCACGACCTCGGCGTCGTAGGTGGCGCCCTCGTCGCTGGCCAGGGCGCGCCAGCGCTCGACGGCGGCGTCCCAGTCGGCGCCCTGCGGTGCGGCCGGGCGACCCTTGAGATACGCGAAGGTGGTCTCGTCGGGGGCGATCATGCCGGCGCGCGCGCCTGCCTCGATCGACATGTTGCAGACGGTCATGCGGCCCTCCATCGAGAGTGCCCGGATCGCCTCCCCCGTGTACTCGAACGCGTAGCCGACGCCGCCGGCCACCCCCAGCTGCCCGATGGCGCCGAGGATCATGTCCTTGCCGGTAAGCCCCGTGGGCAGCTTGCCCTCGAAGTGGACGCGCATCGACTTCGGCTTGCGCTGCAGCAGCGTCTGCGTGGCGAGCACATGCTCGACCTCGGAGGTGCCGATGCCGAACGCCAGCGTGCCGAACGCACCGTGCGTCGCCGTGTGGCTGTCGCCGCACACGATCGTCATCCCCGGCTGGGTCAGGCCCTGCTCGGGGCCGATGACGTGGACGATCCCCTCACGGCCGCTGAAGAGGGGGAAGAGCGGCACCCCGAACTCCTCGCAGTTGGCGGCCAGCGCGTCGAGCTGCGCCACCGCGAGCGGGTTCGTCGCAGGCTTGCCGGTGGTCGGGGTGTTGTGATCCATCGTGCCGATGGTGAGATCGGGACGCCGCACCTTGCGCCCGGCCAGACGCAGGCCGTCGAACGCCTGCGGCGTCGTCACTTCATGGATCAGATGGAGGTCGATGAAGAGGAGCGCAGGCTCGCCCGGCTCGTCGGTCACGACATGGTTGTCCCAGAGCTTTTCGAAAAGGGTGCGCGCCATGGGCGCACGATAGCCGACAGCCGTCGTGCGTTAGCCGGCGAACGGGATGTCGACGGCGATCTCCGCGGGGAACGCCGGGCCGGCCGGGTCTGCCGAGCCGCCGAGCCGGAAGTGGAGGATCGTCACCCCGGTGGCCGACGTCGCACCGGGCTCCGCGCCATGGATCGAGCCCGGCCGGCGGTAGAGGAAGTAGCCCTCGCGCCACCAGGCGCGCTCGCCCTGCTGCTGCTCGGCCGACTCCCACTCCGACAGCGGCATCGCCCCGTCGAGGACGTAGATCAGCTCGATCATCACATAGTGGGAGTGCCGGGCCGCGCGCAGCACCGGCGGGTAGAACGGGTGCTCGTTGGGGTCGCGGTCGGGGTTGAGCCCGGGCGGGAAGAAGAGAAGCTGCAGCTTGGTGTCGCCGCAGGGGTAGTGCGCGAGCGTCTTCTGGAAGACGGGCGGCGTGCCGCTGTAGCCGGCCGGCTGCCACTCGGCGAGGCGCGAGTCGACGACGGTGACCGCAGTCGGGGCGGTCGGGGCGGTGGCGACCGTGGCGGTGGCGACCGTGGCGTCCGGATCGCGCCCGGCGCCCGGGCCATCGCGCACGACGAGGCCGATCCAGCCGGTGTGGGAGACAGGCTCGTCGGCCGGCGCGGACGCCGTGCCCGGCCGCCGCTGGACGGCCACGCCGGGACGGTGGCGCACGAGGCTGCCGCGCTGGTCGCCGGGGCCGTCGAACTCGCGCGTCGAGAGCTCGCCCGCGAGCGTGTAGACGAGCTCGTCGGCCGTCGCAGGTGCCGAGCGCACGGCCTGCCCGGCGGCCGGGAAGCCGGGCGGCAGGAACAGTAGGCACGCGCGCGGCTCGTCGCCCTCCCCACCGAGCGGCTTCCGCAGCGCCCCGGGCCCGAACTCGGGCGCGGGCTCCCACTCGAGCTCGCGCGTGTCGAAGATGGTGAGCTCGGGCGTCTCCCGGAGGACGCCGGGACGCGGCACCGCAGCGCTCACGTCTCGTCCACCGTGCCGCCACCACCGACGACGAGGTTGCCCTGGCCGTCGGTGTACCACTGCAGGGTGAGGCAGCCGGTCGGCGAGGTGGCGCCGCTGACGAGGCCGTGGATCTCACCGCCACGGCGGTGGACGAAGTGGCCGGCCTTCATCAGGATCTGGCGGCCAGGCCCGCCGCCCCGCTCGTACTCCGCCATCGGGAACTCACCCCACAGCACGAGGTCGTGCTGGTCGTGCTCGTGCGAGTGGCGCTCCGGATGGCCCGGGAGCGCGAACTCCGGCCCGACGTGCTGCAGCATCAGCAGCGGGCTCCCTGAGGCGTCACGGGCGAGCACCTTGCCGCGCCCGTACTGCCCCAGCGGCGTCCACTCCATCGCCTCGCTGTCGACGATGCGGACGCCCGGCCGGTCGACGACGACGCCGCTGCCGGGCTCGGGGCGGGCCTCGACCTGGTCGTCCGCCGCCCGCCAGCCCGCGGCGTACGGCACCTCGACCCGGTTGCCGGGGCCGGTGCGGATCATCAGGCCGGTGAAGCCGACCGGCGTGACCCGCCCTGGCTCGAGCCCGTGCAGGCTCCCAGGCAGCCGGTGCGCGGCGTAGCCCGGCCGCTGCCGTACGAACGTCCCGTGCTGCTGGTCGGCGTCGCTGTACTCCCACATCGGCAGCTCGCCGGCCAGGGCCAGGGTCACCTCGGTCACGCTGCGGTCGGTGTGGCGCCGCGGCAGCCCGTCCGGAGCGAAGCCCGGCGGCAGGTGGAAGAGGAAGACGAGCGGCTCGCCCTGCCCGTTGCGCGTCAGCACCTTGCGCTGGGCGTCGGGCAGGCCGGGGAGCGGCTCCCACGCAAGGGCACGCGTGTCGAGATACGCGAGGTCGTCACGCTCGCTGAGCACGCCCTCCCGGGGTGTCGTCGACAAGGTCACGTCGGGAGTGTCGACGACTCGAAGATCCGGCGCGGATTCTCGACGAGCATCTGGTCGATCTGCGCCTGGGTGACCCCGCGCGCCCGCAGCGCCGGCAGCACGTCCTCGAGGATGTGCAGGAAGTGCCAGTTGGGCGAGAGCGCCCGGAGCTGCTCGGGCTCGAGCCAGCGGAAGTGCGCGCAGGTGTCGTGCGACAACACCATCTGCCCCGCGTAGCCCTCGGCGCAGAGGGCGGCGACGGTCGCGACGCGCTGCTCGAAGCCGAGAATCACGTCGATGCCGAAGCGGTCCATGCCGATCGTCGAGCCGGCCTCCATCAGCTCGCGGAGGTACGGCAGCTCGTCGGTGTCGCCGCAGTGCCCGATCACGACCCGCGAGAGGTCGATCCCCTCCTCTGTGAAGACCCGTTGCTGCTCGAGGCCGCGCCGCGTCGCCGCGTGCGTGTGCGTCGAGATCGGCACCCCGGTCGCGCGATGCGTCTTTGCGACCGCGCGCAGCACACGCTCGACCCCTGGCGTCAGGCCCGGCTCGTCGGTGGCGCACTTGAGCATCCCCGCCCGCACACCCGTGTCGGCGATGCCGTGCTCGATGTCGGCGGTGAACATCTCGACGAGCACCTCACGACCCGCGTAGAACGTCGCGGGATCCTGGAAGGTGAACTGGAGCGGCAGGTCGTTGAACACGTAGAGCCCGGTGGCGACGACGATGTTGAGGTCGACCTGCTCGGCGATCCGCTGGATGCGCGGGATGCAGCGGCCGAGGCCGACCACAGTGAGGTCGACGAGCGAGTCGACGCCCCGCTCCTTCAGCCGCCGCAGCTTCCTCACCGCATCGGCGACGCGCTCCTCCTCGTCCCAGCCACCCGGGTAGTTCTGCTCCACCTCGGTCGTGAGGACGAAGATGTGCTCATGCATCAGCGTCACGCCGAGGTCGGCGACGGAGATGTCGCCGGTGGCGGTCTGAATGCGGGCGCCTCCGGCTGCCGGTGCGGCTGTCACGCGGACAAACCTACTACAGCCAGCCGGCACGCCTGAAGCGCCGGTGGAGGATCAGGCAGATGACCAGGATGATGACCAGGACGAGGGGATACCCGAACGTCCAGCGCAGCTCGGGCATGTGCTCGAAGTTCATGCCGTAGATGCCCGCGATCGCCGTCGGCACCGCCAGGATCGCCACCCAGGCCGAGATGCGGCGCATGTCGTCGTTCTGACGGACACCGACCTGTGTGAGGTTCGCCTGCAGGACGCTGGCGAGCAGGTCGCGGAAGCCCTCGACCTGATCGACGATGCGGGCGAGATGGTCGGCGACGTCTTTGAAGTACGGCCTGAACCCGCCGTCGTCGCCGGGCAGCTTGTTGTGGGCAAGGCTGTCGATGGCCGGCAGCAGGGGCACGGTGGCGCGGTGGAAGCGGAGGACCTCGCGCCGGAGCTTGTAGATGCGCTCGACGGGATTCGACCGCTCCTGGGAGAAGACGCCGGCCTCGACCGCATCGATTCCCTGCAGCATCGTGTCGGCAACGGGCTGGTACCCGTCGACGATCCTGTCGACGAGCGCGTGGAGCGCGGCCCACGGCCCCTTCGCGAGCTGCTCCGGGCGTGTCTCCAGGCGCTCGCGAACGTCGCCGAGACCGCCGCCCTCGCCGTGACGGACCGAGATCAGGAAGTCCGGCCCGACGAAGAGCATGACCTCGCCGATCTCGACCTCCCCTTCGGGCGACGCCAGGTGCGCCGTTTTCAGCACGAGGAAGAGCGTTTCGCCGTAAACATCGAGCTTCGGACGCTGATGGGCCTTGAGCGCGTCCTCGACCGCGAGCTCGTGAAGGTGAAACTCCCGGCGTACAGCCTCGAACTCATCCGCGGTGGGCTCGAAGAGGCCAACCCAGACGAAGCCGCCGTTGCCGGCGCGGCGGGCGCGAATCCCATCGACCGTCGGCTGGCTCGCGACCCGCTGGCCCTGCTCGTAGACAGCGCAGTCGACGATCACCGGTCAGGCTCCAGTCGTCGCACCCCGCCGAGGCGCTCGCATCCGGTTGTTGCGCGGGTTGTGCTCGACCTCGGCCAGGCCGAGCGCCTCGAGCACGGGCGGCACGTACATGCCGAAGCGGCCACGGAGGCCCTTCTTCAAGCCGTACCAGCCGCCGACCGGGTTGTCCGCTGAGCGGCCCCACGCCTCGACGGTGCCGTCGGCGGCGGCCTTCTGCTCGTCGGCGCTGCCGAGCGGCAGCCAGTCGCCGCCAGCCTTGAGCATCGCGTTCAGGTCGTCGATGCAGCGCAGGTGGTAGCGCAGCTGCGTCTTGCCGACCTGGACGACGAGGGCGGGCGGGTCGGCCGCCGAGTCGCGGTACGCCTGGAACTCCGAGGAGCCTGGCGGGGTGAGCAGCGTCCACGGGCTCTCGGGAGTGCCGTCGCCGGACACGGGTACCGAGGCCACGGCTAGCTGCCCTCTGCGCGAGCCTTGAGGCACGCGGCAAACTCGTCGAAGGCCGGCTGGAGATCCGGCATCGACTTGCCGATGAGCGGCGCCAGCAGGCCGGTGAACTCCTCCCGCAGCGAGAACGTCACCCCGCCGCCCGGAGCGGCTGCCAGCTCGAAGCTGCGCTCACCCTTGAACAGGCCGAGCGGCATGCCACCCGTCCACACCATCCGGCGCGGCGCGTCGAACGTGGTCACCTCGACCGGAAACGCCCGGCCCGAGGAGATCTTCGCGTGAACGGTGATCTTCTCGTTCTGCGCGATCCGGCCGTCGACCCTGGTGACGGTCGTGTTCCAGGAGGCGTACGCCGGGGCGTCGGTGAGGACAGCCCACACCGCCTCGCACGTTGCGTCGATCGTGGTTGTCGCCGAGAAGGCCTTCATCAGCGCCATGGTAATACCGACGCTTCCAGCATGCGATCAACATCGCGCGGGCCTAGCGTGCGCTATGCCGACTCCCCGGGCTGAACGCACATAGAAAAGCCCTGTTTCCAGGGCTTTTCCGTAGCAGGCCTGTAAGCCGGATTCTGTCGAGGGTGACCATCTGTCTAGGCCGCCGATCTCCCGGCGGCTCTGGCGGCGTACCCGGCCCCTCGGCGGGCCGCCTGGTAGCGGGACCTGTTCGCCTTGCACCGGGCGGGGTTTGGCAGCCGTCATGTCGCCATGACGCTGGTGGGCTCTTACCCCACCGTTTCACCCTTACCACCGGCGTCTCCGGAGAAACGTCGGTGGCGGTTTGCTTTCTGTTCCACTTTCCATCGGCTTTCGCCGTCTGGGATTTCCCCAGCGCCCTGCCCTACGGTGTCCGGACTTTCCTCGGGCCCCCTCGCGGGAGCACGCGGTCACCCGGCCTGCCCCGCGAGTGTAGCGCCGGGCGGGGCGCTCGAGGAGAAGCCAGGGCTCGGCTACCCCGCGTGCAGCCGCAGCCGGCGCGCCTCCGACGGCAGGCCGACCGCGGCAGCGCTTGCGTCACGGAGCTCCAGCCCGCACTCCGGGCAGACGATGGCCGCACCGGCATGCATCACGAACTCGCCACAGACGAGGCACTCCAGGCTGACTCCGCGCAGCAGCGCGATGAGCTCCTGGTCGAGGCTGCGATGGAGCGGAGCGACCGCCATCAGATTGTCCTGAACACCCCGGTGACCACGCCCAGCACCTGGACGTGTCGTGCGTAGATCGGCTCGAGAAAGTCATTCTCGGGCTGGAGGCGGATCCGACCGCTCTCGCGGAAGAAGCGTTTGACCGTCGCCTCGTCGGCAGTCTCGTCGTCGCCCGCGAGCGCCACCACGATCTCGCCGTTGCGTGCGTCCTGCTGGCGCCGCACGACGACGTAATCGCCGTCGAGGATGCCGGCGTTGACCATCGAGTCGCCGCGGACGCGCAGCAGGAACTCCTCCCCGCCCGCTGACAGCGGCTGCGGCACGCCGAGGTAGTCCTCGATGTTCTGCTCGGCGAGCAGCGGCCCGCCTGCTGCGACCTGGCCGAGCAGCGGCAGCATGCGCGCCTGCCCGAAGGCCGGCTCGAGCGTGGTGGGCGCGGCGGCCGCGCGCTGGCGCTGCGGCAGCTCGAGCGCACGCGGCTTGGTGGGGTCGCGGCGAATCAGCCCCTCGCGCTCTAACGTCGCGAGGTGCGCGTGGACGGTGGACGGTGAGGCCAACCCGACCCGCTCGCCGATCTCCCGTACCGTCGGCGGATAGCCGCGCGTCTCGACGTACTCGACGACAAAGTCGTAGATCTCCTGCTGGCGATCTGTCAGCATCCGTCCTCCTTGGCGAACGTGTGTTCGGTGAAGGTAGCTCGCCGGGTGGACGCCGTCAAGTCGCTATCATTCCGCCTCGCTCACCGTGCGCTGGTGGCGGAATTGGTAGACGCGCAAGGTTGAGGGCCTTGTGGGGGAAACCCCGTGGAGGTTCAAGTCCTCTCCAGCGCATAGGCAGTTCTCGGGCCTTCGGCGTCAACACGACGCCCGAACGGCCCGAGAACTGCTGCGTGCACGGCGTTTGTCACGCGCCCTTGGCCGCGCGGAGGTCGTACTCCTCGAAGATGGCGCGCATCCGCTCGTCGGTGCGCTTGAGCCTGAGCTTCCCCCGCTTCTCCGGATACCCTGGTCTTCTCGGGAAGGAGTTCGGACGGACAGCGTTCATGCCGTGAGATTCCGAACCTACGAACTCGAAGTCCAGTTGCAGTACGTCGTCAGCCGCGGCGGGCGCGGGTTTGCCCCTGGCCACCAGGCTCGTGCAGGCGTGTGTCGGCGACGGTCGAAGGGTGGCGCCGAGCCTGGCTGGGCGCCACCTCCACTGTGGGTTCTCGTCGAGTGTGGGTCATGGGATCGCGAACGCTTGTAACGCTGACGCGGCCGAGGTGTCGCCGGCGAAGTTCGTCGCGAGCACGCTCACCGTGTGTATGCCGGGCGCGAGGCCGTGGTAGGTGAGCGGCGACGAGCACGATTTATACGCTGCGCCGTCGAGGGAGCAGGTGAACCGTGGTGCCAGCTGATCGGCTGTGAATGACACAGTTGCCGCGCTGCCGGAGACCGTCACGCCGAGGATCGACACGACCGGCTTGCCCGGGCTGACGATCGTCCAGGCGGTGCAGACCGGGGGCGGGGTGCCATTGGCCTGGATGCAGAAAGTGTGTGGGCCGGCAGCCAGGCCGTGATAGGTGCGCGGCGAGGTACACGGCACGTAGGGGGCGCTGTCGAGCGAGCAGGTGAACGGTATGGCGAGCGGTATCATCCAAGCGAACGTCGCATCCTGGCTGGTCGACGTCAGCGCCGGCGCCGAAGTGAATGGGGGAGGAGCGACAACCTGGATCCGCCCGATCGAGTCGCCAAAGTAGTTGGTGAACCAGAGGGCGCCGTCCGGGCCATTCGTGATCCCCGATGCGAAGTGGATTGTGGCGTCGGTGTAGCTCGTGACCGTGCCGCCGGTCGTGATCCGCCCAATCGAGTTGCCGGAGTTGGTGAGCTTCGAATTGCCCTTGGAGTTGGAGAACCAGAGCGCGCCGTCCGGACCGGTCGTGATCGACTCGGGATCGTTGATGCTCGGAGCGGTGTAGCTCGTGACCGCACCACTGGTCGTGATCCGCCCGATCGAGTTGCCCGCGGAGTTCGTGAACCAGAGCGCGCCGTCCGGACCGGTCGTGATCGAGTCGGGGCCGTTGATGCTGGGATCGGTGTAGCTCGTGACCGTGCCGCCGGTCGTGATGCGCCCGATCGAGTTGCCGTAGTGGTTGGTGAACCAGAGGGCGCCGTCCGGGCCACTCGTGATCCCGGATGGTGAGTGGATTGTGGCGTCAGTGTAGATGGTGACCGTGCCGCCGGTCGTGATGCGCCCGATC
>JANXXF010000037.1 GCA_025350775.1 Actinomycetes bacterium | reverse complement strand
CGACCTCGTCGACGACCGGCGCTGGTTCACCGACGACGAGTACAAGCAGGGACTGGCCATCGCGCAGACGATGCCCGGGCCGCTGGCCGCGCAGCTCGCCATGTGGCTCGGCTACCTGGAACGCGGCGCCCTCGGCGCCCTCGTCGTGACGCTGCCGTTCGTCGGGCCGCCGTTCGTGCTCGTCACCGGTATCGCAGTGCTCTACAGCCACTACCAGGGGCTCTCGCAGGTCGAGAGCGTTTTCTTCGGCGTCGGCCCAGCGGTCATCGCGATCGTCGCGATCGCATCGCACAAGCTCGCGCGCTCGACGAACAAGCGCGACCCCGTGCTCTGGGGGATCGCCGCGATCGTCTGCGCCGCAACCGCGGTCTCCGGAGCGGAGATCGTGTGGCTGTTCCTCGCCGCGGGCGCGTTCGGCGCGATCCGCTATGGCGGCGGCCTGCCCCGGCTGCGCGGCCATCTCGTGGTCGCGCCGCCGCTCCCGCTGATGGCGGCAATCAAGGGCTTCGCCTGGATCGGCGGCGCGGCGTCGCTCGCCGGCATGGCCGGATTCTTCGCCAAGGCGAGCGCCCTCAGCTTCGGCTCCGGACTCGCGATGGTGCCCTTCCTCCACCAGGGTCTCGAGACCGACCACCACTGGCTGAACGACCAGCAGTTCACCGACGCCGTCGCGATGGGCCTGATCAGCCCCGGCCCGGTCGTGATCATGGGGACGTTTGCCGGCTACCTCGTCGCCGGGATCGCGGGCGCCGTGATCGCGACCGCTGCGATTTTCGCGCCGACCTACCTGTTCGTCGTGATCCCCGGCCGGCTCTTCCGCCGCTTCGAGCGGCACCCTCGCCTCGTCGGGTTCGTCAAGGGCGCGACTGCCGCCGCCGCGGGCGCCATCGCCGGAGCCGCGATCGTGATCGGCCGCCAGACGATCCACGGCTGGCTCTCTGCCGCCATCGGGATCGTCGCGCTCGCGCTGCTCCTCCAGAAGGTCAGGAAGGTGCCGGAGCCCGCCCTCGTCGCTGCCGCCGCCGCAGTCGGACTGGCCGTCCACCGAGATGAGCAGCTCGTGAAGTGGGTCACGCGCGAGCACCCGAAGGCCGACCGCATCGCCTGCCCGTCGCTGATCCGCAGCTTCAACGACCCCGACGCAGAGTTCCTCTACGTCCCCGCAGCCGACGTCCTCGACGTGGCCCGGCGCGAGGGCGCGCGCTCCTTCGACGCCCCGGGCGCTGACTTCACACACCGCGACGGGCTCTGCTCCTTCGAGGTCATCCTCGCCGACCACGCGATCGACGGCCCCGCGCTGCACACTCTCGCCCGCATCGTCCACGGGGCCGACATCGCCTCCGACCGCGACGCGACCCCGCAATCGCCCGGCCTGCTCGCCGTCGCCGAGGGCTTCCACCTGCTCGGCCTCGGCGACCAGCGCCAGCTCGAGCTGTCCCTCCCCGTCTACGACGCCCTTTACGCCTGGTGCAAGACCCAGAGTCCGCAGCGATCCGGCATGCACCCCGATCCCCTTCCCGGAGGCACGACATGAACCGCCCAGCGCTCGCCCTCGTCACAGCACTAGCCGCCACCGTGGCAGCCGCATCGGCCGCGTCCGCCGCACCCGTCCGCCACGCCTCGGGGCTACCGCTGCAGGAAGTCGCCCGCATCGCGCTGTCCGGCCCGCCCGTGCGCTTCGACTACACCAGCATCGACCCGACCACGAACACGCTCTGGGTCGCCCACATGAACGCGAGCCAGCTGCTCGCCTTCGACGTGACGACGCGGAAGATCACCCACACGATCGCAGCGCCCGGCGTGCACGGCGTGATCGCAGTAGCATCCCTGAGCCGCGTCTACGCCTCCGCCACCAACGACCACGCCGTCCTCACGATCGATGCGCACACGGGCAAGGTGCTCGCCAGCGCGCCCGCCGGCTCCTACCCCGACGGCCTCGTGTTCGACCCGGTCGAGCAGCACGTCTTCATCTCCGACGAGGCCGGTGGTGTCGAGACTGTCATCAATGCGGCCGGCAAGCGGATCGCGACGATCGACCTCGGCGGCTCTGCCGGCAACGTGCAGTACGACAGCGTCTCCAGGCTCGTCTTCGCCGACGTCCAGTCGCGCAACGACATCGCGGTCATCGA
>JANXXF010000465.1 GCA_025350775.1 Actinomycetes bacterium | reverse complement strand
CCACCAGGTGACGCTCTACGAGGCACGCGGGCAGCTGGGCGGCGAGTGGCGGCTGGCCGGCGAGGCGCCACACCGGGGCGAGCTGCTGGAGGCGCTCGCCTGGTGGGAGCGCGAGCTGGCGGCGCTGGGCGTCGAGGTGCGGCTGGGCGCGCGGGTGGACCACCCGGCTGCGCTGGCGGCGGACGTTGTGGTGGTGGCGACGGGCGCCGTGGCGAGCCAGCTGGCGGTGTGGCGCTTCCGCCCGACCCTGGTCGGCGGCATCGCCGGAGCCGAGGGGCTGCCGCACGGGCGCGACGTGCTGTACGGGGAGGCGGCCGCCGCCGGGCGCGTGCTGGTGATCGACGAGGAGGGCGGCTGGCCCGCCGTCAGCCTGGTCGAGACGCTGGCTGCCGACCCGGCGGTCACCGCGATCACGGTGACGACGCCGATGCCGGGGCTCGGCTCGCCGGAGCTGCTGTACTCGCTCGAGCTGATGCCGGTGACGGCACGCCTGCGCGGGCTCGGGTCCCGGCTGGACGTGCGCCCGGAGACGCTGGTCGACCGCCTCGAGGGCGGCACAGCGCACCTGCTCGGTGGCGGCACGCTGGGGCCGTTCGACACGGTCGTGCTGTCGACCGGGGCGACCTCACCCGAGCTGCCCGAGTCGGTGGCGACCCTGCGTGCGGCGTTCTCGGCGGAGCACCCGCCCACTGGGACGCCCCCGGTCTACGCCATCGGCGACGCGGTCGCTCCGCGCGGCTTCTGGGCCGCGACGAGCGACGGCCACCGGCTGGCCCGCACGCTGTGACGGAGGGGGCGCCGGCCTGGGCGGCAGCGGCCGGGGCGCCGGCAGCGTCGCCGGCAGCGTCGCCGGCCGCGCCGCTCTTCCACGACCGGCACCTGCTACCGACGCGGCTCGGCCGCCTGCACGTGCGCACCTGCCGGCCGGCGACGGCGCCCGTGCGGCCTCCGCTCGTCCTGCTGCACATGGCGCCGCAGTCGAGCCGGATGTGGGATCGCGTAGCACCGCTGCTCGCGGTCGACCGGCTCGTCGTGATGCCCGACCGCATCGGCTTCGGCGACTCCGACCACCTCGGCCGCCAGTTGGCGTTCCCGGAGTACGCCGACGCCACCATGGATGCGCTCGACGCGCTGCAGGCGCTGGGTGACACCGGACTCGACCGCTTCGACGTCATCGGCGCGCACACCGGCTCCTGCGAGGCCGTCGAGCTCGCCGTCACCCGCCCCGGACGGGTGCGTCGCGCCGGCATCCTCGCCGTGCCCGTGCTGACCGCCGCGGAGGTAGCCGCCTACAAAGCGGAGTACCGGCCGCCACGGCCGCCCCAGCTCGACGGCTCCCATCTGACCGACGTGTGGGAGTGGTGGCTGCGCTGGCTGCGGGCCGACTGGGGCCTCGACCTGGTGCACCAGCGCACGCTCGACGTGCTGAAGGCCGAGCCGGACGCCTGGCGCGCCTACCACGCCGTGTTCGACTACGCCTTTGCGGCGCAGCTCGCCCGCGTGACGCAGCCGTTCCTCGTCCTGGCTCCGCGCGACGACCTCTGGGAGCTGACGGAGCGGGCGCTACCGCTGTGCCCGCCGCACACGCAGGTGGTCGACCTGCCGCACATCACGCTCGAGGGCTGGTGGCGGTTTCCCGAGGAGCTCGCCAAGCACGTGCGGGCCTTCCTCGACGCCGCGTAGTCAGGTGTCGCCCGAGAGCGCCCGGCTAGGCCAGGCGCCACACAGCGTCGTTGCCGAGCTGCATCCGCGTTGCCTTGCCGGCCACGACGAGCTCGAGCAGCGCGCGCTCGGCGGCGGTGCGGTCGGGGAGGTCGTTGCTCACCGTCAGGCAGTACGCGACCTCCATCGTCGTCATGCCCTCGGGGAAGCGCTCGAGCAGGGGCAGCGGCGTCTCGGGAGGCGCCTGCCGGCTGAGCGTCGGGTCGAGGTTGACGACGCAGATGTCATACGCCTCGACGGGCTGGTAGCCGCTCGCCTCCAGGCGCCGGCCGTCCTTGTCGAAGATCAGCGAGGCGGCGGTGTAGCGCACCGGGCCGTCCGACTGGGCGGTCTTGCCCTGCAGCTCGGAGGGCGAGCCGGCGGCCGTGCGCGACTCGGCGCGGTCGGCCTCGTAGGCGGCGACGACGGCCGGATCGTCGAGCCGCGAGACGATCGCCTGGACGTCGAGCCCGGGCACCGTCGCGAGCGCGGTGGCGATCGCGTCGTCTTCGTCGAGGACGAGCGCCGTCGTGAACCAGGCGTACTGCAGCGCGCGGAAGACCTGCCACTCGGTGCCGGGCTGCGTGAGGCGCGCGGCCACGACGGCACGGCAAGCGCGGCCGGTCGCAGCGACGCGGGCGCGTGGCATCGCGGCAAACGGCATGCCGTAGCGATCGCGGAAGCGGGTGTAGGCAGTCGCCATCATCAGCGGCGTGTAGCCACGCTCGACGTACTGCTCGTGACGCTCGGTGAGGCCGATCAGCACGAGCCGCCAGTCGAGCTGGTCGGCGTACCGCCAGCGCAGCACGCGGATCATCGGCTCGTCGGAGTAGCCCCAGGGGCAGCCCGGGTCGCTGAACATGGTTACCGAGATCGACGCCATGCCGGGAGCTTAGTTATGTGGAGGCGTGTGCCGTCGGGGCGGGGTCACGCCGGGGGTCGGGCCGGGGACGCGGCGGCGGCGAGCGCCCGCCCGAGGATGCGGCCGAACGAGAGCGCAGGGGTGACGAGCATGCCGCCGCAGAAGGCGATCCCCGACGTTGCGCCGCCGCCGACGACCTCACCGGCGGCGTAGAGCCCCGGGATCGGCTGCCCGGCGCCGTCGAGGGCGCGCAACTGCCCGTCGACATGGATGCCGCCGAAGGTGATGAGGACGCCGGCCGGCAGGGCCAGCGCATAGAACGGGCCAGTCGCGATCGGCCGGTCGGCGCCGCTGCGGCCGAGCGGGTCGGCCTCGCCGCAGGCGATGCGGGCGTTGTACCCGGCGACGGTGCGCTCGAGCCCGGCGGCCGAGATGCCCGCCTTCGCCGCGACACCGCCGAGCGTGGCATCGCGCCAGACGAAGACGCCGGCGTCGGCGGCGACGCGCAGCCGGTCGCGCTCCCACAGCAGCGGCAGCGGCGCCTGTGGCCCCTCGACGGCGGCCTCGTCGAAGACGAGCCAGAAGCGCTGCTCCGGCTGGTCGTGCAACGTGCGCTCCTGCGAGGTGATGTCGTGGGTCGTCTCGTCGGCGAACCGCTCGCCGCGCAGGTTGACCCAAATCTCGTCGGGGCGGCGCACGGCGGCGCTGAGGTTGACGAAGTCCTTACGCATGTCACCACGGCCGGAGCCGGGCTCGATCTCGATCATGCCGAGCCGGTAGTTGTGCTTCTCACCGTCGCGGATGGCGGCGCCGACGGCGCGCGCGGCGACGATCCCGTCGCCCGTGGCGGTGTGCCACGCGTTGGTGACGAGGCGCGGCCGCCCGGGCGTGAGCTCGGCGAAGAGCTCCGGGCTGGAGCCGTAGCCGCCCGTCGCGATCACCGTGTGCGGCGCGCGCAGCTCGAGCGGGCCCTCGGCATGCACGCCGACGACGGCGCCGTTCTCGACGATCAGGGTCGCCAGCGCCGTCGCGAGGTACGGCACGATGCGGCCGGCGGCAACCTGCTCGTCCCAGAGCGGCTGCAGCGTCTCGAGGATGCCGAGCGCACGGCCCATCGGGATCAGCTCCATGCCTGCCGGCGCCGCATGCCACACCGTGCGCGCGCGGGAGTATGAGTCGTGGCCGAGGTAGATCGTGGGCGTCTCCGGGTCGAAGGTGAAGCCGAGGTCGTGCAGCCAGTCGATCGTGTGCGGCGCCTCCTCGACCGCGACGCGCACGAGGACGGGGTCGGCCTCGCCGCGAGAGAGCCGCATGACATCGTCGAAGTGGCGGTCGACGGTGTCGTCGTCGATGCCGACGTCGTGCTGGCGGCGGCTGCCAGCGCCGCTCATGTGGCCGGCGCTGACGTGGAGCGTGCCGCCGATCTGGCTGTCTTTCTCGAGCACCGCGACGGTGGCGCCCGCCTGGGCGGCGACAATCGCGCAGGGGATGCCGGCGGTGCCCGCGCCCACGACGATCAGGTCGACCATGGCGATCGACTGTAGAGGATCGTCTCTAGAAGAGCGTGGCAGCGAGCGCGCGGCGGTACTCGACCGCCAGCGGGTGCTCCTGGCCGAGCTCCAGGAAGATCGCCACCATGCGCCGTTTGAGAACGTCCTGCTCGTCGCCGGTCGCCGCTCGGACACGGTCGAGCAGCCCCGCCAGAGCGCCCTCGAAGTCGCCGCGCTCGAGGGCCGCGACGGTGGGGTCGCCGGCGTCGGACTCGCGGAGCTCCGCCAGCAGCTTCTCGCCCTCGCTCGGCTCGAAGAGCGCGTCGAAGAACGCCTCGACGCTCTGCGGCGACTGGACGCCTGTGAACTCGCTCACGATACGGCCGTTGCGGAAGGCCTTCACGGCGGGGATGCCGCGCACCCCGAACTCCTGGGCGAGCGCCTGGTTCGCGTCGACGTCGACCTTCGCCAGCACCACGGTGCCGGCCCGCGCCTCGGCCGCCTGCTCCAGCGCCGGGGTGAGTGCCTTGCACGGCTCACACCACTCGGCCCAGAAGTCCACGACGACCGGCACCTCGTGCGAGCGCGCGACAACAGCGGTCGCGAAGGTCTGGTCGGTGACGTCGATTGCCATCAGCTCTCTGCAAGCCAGCCTAGCGGAGCGACGGGGCCGAACCCCGGAGTAAACGCCCGCCACGGAAACCGGAGCGAACGCCCGCCACGGAAACCGATCGCCGCGCGCGTGCGAACATCCCTGCGTGACGAGCCGCCGTCTACGCATGCTCTCGGCCGGCACGGCCGGATTGACGCTGGCCGGCGCGCTCGCCGCCGCCGCCCTCGCCGCGAGTCCCGCCGGCGCCCCGGTCGGCCCCACCGCCGGCGCCCCGGCCAATCCCAGCGCTGGCGCCCCGACCGCCCGGCCCGGCGCCGTCCCCTGGTGGATCAGGGCGATCGGCGCCGA
>JANXXF010000446.1 GCA_025350775.1 Actinomycetes bacterium | reverse complement strand
GATCACAGGCCTTGTAGGCGGCGATGCCGCCCGTCACGCCGAGCAGAATGCGTGCCACTCACGCCCTCCGCGCGGACCCTCGGCCCTACTTGGTGTACTCGTACTTGATCTTGCCCGAGCCGATCTCCTCGAGCGCCATCGTCAGGTAGTTCTTGGAGCGGGACTCCACCATCGGCGGGGTCTCCTCGAAGGTGCCCTCACCGAGCTGATGGTGGTAGTTGTTGATCTGGCGTGCGCGCTTGGCGGCGACGATGACGAGCGCATAGCGCGAGTCGACGCGGCTGAGGAGCTCATCATTTCTCGGAGTCATATCCGCGCAATGCTACCTGAGCGCCTGCCCGGGCGGTGGCTCAGCCGCGAATGGCGCGCTGCACGATGCCCGTGAGCTCGCCCGCCGCCCGCTCGACCTCGTCGTTAAGCACGATGTGGTCGAACTGCGCTGCCTGGTCGAGCTGGAGCCGGGCCAGGTCGATTCGCTCGCCGATCTCGCCCGCGCTCTCGGTGGCCCGGTCGCGCAGCCGGCGCTCGAGCTCCGGGATCGGCGCGCTGATGAAGATCGTCACTGCCCCGGGGATCTGCTCCTTGACGTTGAGCGCGCCCTCCGTTTCGAGCTCGAGCACGCAGACCCCGCCGGCGGCGGCGATCCGGGCGATCTCGCTGCGCAGAGTGCCGTAGCGGTGCCCGGAGACGTAGGTGACGTGCTCGAGGAACTCGCCGGCGGCGACTCGCTGCGCGAACTCCACCTCTTCCAGGAACCAGTACTCACGGCCGTGCTCCTCCCCCACGCGGCGTGAGCGGGTGGTCGCAGAGATGGCGACGGCGAGCGCGGGGACGCGCACCAGAAGCTGGCGGATCAAGGTTCCCTTGCCGGCGCCCGACGGCCCGGTGACGACGATCACGGGGACGGCCGAGGCTGTCGTGCCGTCAGCGGTCAAAGAGGCCGATCAGCTCTGCGCGCTGGCGCTCGGAGAGGCCACCGACGGTCTTGGACTGGCTGATCCGGCACTGGTTGAGCAGCCTCGTCGCCTTGACCCTGCCGAACTTCGGCACGGACATCAGCATGTCGAAGACCTTCGCTGTTTCGACGTAGCCGGGCGGCGCCTCGAGGATCTCCTCGATGCGCGCGTTGCCCGACTTGAGGTCTTTCTTGAGCTGCGCGCGCCGCACCCGGATGTCGTTGGCCCGACGGAGCGCCTCCATCCGTTGATCGAGGGAGCGCTCCGGGGCCTGGCCGGGAGTCTTCGGCAGCACCATACGGCGCGGGACTATAGCACTCGGAGGCCATGTCGCAGTGGATCATTTTCCGTTATTTCCAGGGGTTTCCATCTGGCCTGAAACGTGCTATAGAAGGAGCGGCGGCTGGAAGGAAAGCGCATGATCATGCGCGATTCCGGACGCATCCCGCGGGCATTCCAGACCGAACCGGGCCAGCTCGGCGCGGAGTTCAGCGGCGACCCGGGTCGGGGCGCCGGGGTCGCCGAAGAGCACGGTGCCGAGCGCCACATGGGTCGCGCCGGCAGCGAGCAGCTCGAAGGCGTCACGCCCGCTCCAGACGCCGCCCATGCCGACGATCGGCAGCGCCGAGGCGCGGCGGCACTGGAAGACTGCGGCGAGCGCGATCGGCTTGAGTGCAGGCCCGGAAAGGCCACCGGTGGCTGTGTGGAGCTTGGGCCGGTTGGTGCGCGGGTCGAGCGCGAGGCCGCGAATCGTGTTGACGAGCGAGAGGCCGTCGGCGCCTGCCGCCTCGACCGCACGGGCCGAGGCAGCGATGTCCCAATTGGCCGGGGAGAGCTTGGCCCAGATTGGCTTGGTGGTGGCGGCCCGGCACGCAGCGACGATCTGCGCGGCGCTCTCGGCCGCCTCCTCCACGTTCGGGCAGGAGAGGTTGAGCTCGAGTGCCTCAACCTCGGGGCGGCCGTCGAGGAGTGCGCAGGAGCGTGCATATTCTTCCGCCGAGAAGCCGCCGACCGATACCCACAGACGCAGGCCGAGCGCCGCCAGCTCCGGCAGGTTGGCCACCAGGAAGCGGTCGATGCCGGGATTCGCGAGCCCGATCGAGTTGAGCATCCCGACGGCGGTCTCGGCGATGCGGATCGGCGGGTTGCCACCGCGCGGCAGGGGCGTCACGGTCTTCGTCACGAAGCAGTCGAGCTGCTGTGCGACGTCGGGCGCGGTGAGCGCGTCGAGGCAGCCTGAGGCGTTGAGGATCATGCGGCCTCGGCGGGCGCCGGGGCACGGTCGGGGCTGCCGGGGGCCGGGGCACGGTCGGGGCTGCCGGGCGCCGTGGCGCCGTCGGGGCTGCCGGGGGCCGTCAGCACGGGGCCCTCGATGCAGAGCCGTTTGATCTCGCCGTCGATCTCGATGGCGCAGCCGTAGCAGGCGCCGTAGCCGCAGGCCATCGGCGCCTCCCAGGCGAGCTGCGAGCCGGGGCACTGCGCCCGCACCGCTTCCAGCATCGGCTCCGGGCCGCAGGCGAGCACGTCCATCGCGGCCGGGATCAGGGCGGTGACGTAGGTCGGCTCGATGCAGACCTCGGCACCGGGCAGGAGCACGGCCGCCTCGGCGTGCAGCGCCGTGCGGAAGCCGAGGACGGCAGGCGGGACGCCCCGGCCGCCCGCGCGCGCCGCGAGCACCTGCGCCGTGTACGGCAACGGCGCGATGCCGATGCCGCCACCCACCAGCAGTGGCCGCGGCACGTCGAGCCGGAAGCCGTTGCCGAGCGGGCCCAGCACGTGCAGCTCGTCGCCCGGCTGGAGCGCGCAGATCGCCTGCGTGCCCGGGCCGACCGGGTCGATCAGGAACGCGAGCTCGCCGGTCGGCGCGAGGCAGAGGCTCATCGGCCGCGGCAGCACACGGCCGGGCGCCTCGAGCATGAAGAACTGCCCCGGCCTGCCGGGCTCGACGCCACCGCGCGCAGTGCGCAGCAGCGTGTACGGCCCGACCCGCTCGTTGCCGGTGACGCGCAGGAGCTCGCGGCGTGGGGTCACGCGGAGACCGGGTCGACGTCGTGCGCGACGCGCCCGGCGGCGATCGTCAGCCGCGCCAGCCCCTGGAGCTGCGCGCCTAGGCACCACGAGTTGACCGAGCGCGAGCGGAAGCCCGCCTCGCTGACGCGCCAGCCAGCCGCCAGGTCGAGCAACACCAGATTGGCGGCGGCGCCGACCGCGATCCGCGGCACCGGCAGCCCCAGGGCACGCGCCGGCCCCTGCGACATCCGCTCGAGCAGCAGCCCGAGCGGAATGATCCCGGGCAGCACGAGGTGCGTGTAGAGAGCGGCGAACGCCGTCTCGAGGCCGGTGACGCCGAACGGCGCCTCCTCGAACGGCGCCTCCTTCTCGTGGCGGGCGTGCGGCGCGTGATCGGTGGCGACCGTGCCGATGGTGCCGTCGCGCAGCGCCTCGATCAGCGACTGGCGGTCGCTCTCGGTGCGCAGCGGCGGGTTCATCTTCATGTTGGAGTCGAGCGAGCGCACGGCCTCGTCGGTGAGCACCAGGTGGTGCGGGCTGACCTCGCCGGTGGCGGCGACACCGAGCGCCTGCCAGCGGCGGAGCTCGTCCACGGACTCCCGCGCCGAGATGTGCATGATGTGCACCGTCTGCCCCTCGTAGGCGCAGAGCGCCAGGTCGCGGGCGATCATCACGCTCTCGCCGATCGACGGCCAGCCGGCGAAGCCGAGCTCTGCGGAGACGGCGCCCTCGTGCATCTGCCCCTTGCCCGAGAGCGTCGGCTCCTCCTCGTGCAGCGAGAGGCGGCGGCCCGTGATTGCGGAGTACTGCAGGGCGCGGCGCATCAGGCCGGCGCTGGTGACGGGGCGGCCGTCGTCGGTGAAGGCGGCGGCGCCGGCAGCGGCGAGCTCGGCCATCTCCGAGAGCTCGCCGCCGACGAGGCCCTTCGTGATCGACGCCATGAAGCCGACCGGGATCACGGCGCCTGCCAGCGCCTGCTCGATGAGCGAGCCGAGCACCGCTGCCGAGTCGACCACGGGGTCGGTGTTGGGCATTGCGAGGATGGCGCAGTAGCCGCCCGCCGCGGCGGCGGCCGAGCCCGAGGCGACCGTCTCCTCGTCCTCGCGGCCGGGCACGCGCAGGTGGACGTGCGGGTCGACGAAAGCGGGCGCGAGCAGCAGGCCGGTGCCGTCGACCTCGCGATGGCCGATGGCGTCGATGCGTTCGCCCATCGCGGCGATCACGCCACCGTCGACGCGCACGTCGAGCACGGCGTCGAGCTGCTCGACCGGGTCGAAGACGCGAGCGCCGCGGATGACGACGCTGTCGGGGCCGGCGCTCTGCCGGATGAAGAGCGGGGCGTCCGACATCACGCGACCTCCTGCACTTGTGTGGGTACGGCGACCGGCCCGTGGGTGAGCAGGTCGTAGAGGACGGCCATGCGGACGACGAGCCCGGAGCGCACCTGGCGTTCGATGAGCGAGTCGACCGAATCGGCGACGCGCGCGTCGATCTCGACGCCGCGGTTCATCGGGCCCGGGTGCATCACCTTCTGGCCGGGGCGCAGCCGCTCGGGCGTCACACCCCATTGGGCCGTGTACTCGCGCAGGCTCGGCACGTAGGCGGAGCCGGCTTCCATGCGCTCCTTCTGCATGCGCAGCACGTAGACGACGTCGGCTGCCCCGATCGCGTCGATGTCGTATGTGACCTCGCAACCGAGCGCCTCGATCCCACGCGGGATCAGCGACGGCGGCCCGACCAGCGTGACACTCGCCCCCATCAGCAGCAGCGCCTGCACGTTGGAGCGCGCCACGCGTGAGTGCAGCACGTCGCCGACGATGGCCACGTGCAGGCCATCGATGCGACCGAGCTCCTCCTGGATCGTGTAGAGGTCGAGCAGCGCCTGCGTCGGATGCTGGTGTTTGCCGTCGCCGGCGTTGACCACGTGCGCGTCGGTGTAGCGCGTGACGAGCTGCGGCGCGCCGATCTGCGGGTGCCGGATGACGATCACGTCCGGGTCGTACGCGGAGAGTGTGAGCGCGGTGTCCTTGAGCGACTCGCCCTTCTCCACGGACGAGCCAGACGACTTGATCGACATCGTGTCCGCGGAGAGGCGCTTCGCGGCGAGCTCGAAGCTCGACGACGTGCGCGTCGACGCCTCGTAGAAGAGGTTGACGATCGTCCGGCCGCGTAGCGTGGGCAGCTTCTTCACCTCGCGCTCGAGCGCCTTGGCGAAGCTCTGCGCGGTGGCGAGCAGGCGGTCGACGTCGTCGCGGTCGAGGTCGCCGATCGACAGCAGGTGGCGGCGGGCCGGCCGGGCCGGCGGACGCAGGTCGTCGGGGACGGCGCGGATGTCAGCCATTGGCGGGCTCCCCGGCAGTCAGCAGCAGCACCTGGTCGATGCCGTCGATCTCGACGAGCTGCACCTGGATGCGCTCGCCACGGGCAGTAGGCAGGTTCTTGCCGACGTAGTCGGGTCGGATCGGCAGCTCGCGATGGCCGCGGTCGGCGACGACTGCGAGCTGGACTCGCGCGGGGCGGCCGTAGTCGAACAGCGCCTCGATCGCGGCGCGGATCGTGCGGCCCGTGTAGAGGACGTCGTCGACGAGGATGCAGGTGCGGCCCTCGAGCGGGAAGTCGAGCCGCGACGCCCGCACGATCGGCTGGGGATGCTGCGGCGGCTCGCCAGCGCGGACGGAGACGTCGTCGCGGTAGAAGGTGATGTCGACGCTGCCGAGGTCGATGACGACGCCGGCGCGCTCCTCGATCAACTGCTTCAGCCGTTCGGCGAGCGGCACGCCCCGGCTGTGGATGCCGACGAGCGCGACCTTCGCGAGATCCTCGTTGCGCTCGATGATCTCGTGCGCGATGCGGGAGAGCGTCCGGCCGAGCGCTTCGGCATCGAGGACGACCTTCTCGCCTGCGAGGTTGGGCACTGTCATACAGCCTCCTTTCCGGCCTCGCTGGACCGGCTTAAAGGGGAACGATCTGGGTCAAGGGTAGCGCCAGCCTAGTTGCGCTGCCGGATGGCCCTGGGCGGCACCGCCCGGCGGCTACGCGCCGGCCACGAGGTAGCCCTCGTGCACCAGCTGGGCGAGCAGGGCCCTCACGTACGCGGCTCCGGCGGCCGTGTCCAGCTGCTCGTTGTCGCCGAGCTTGCCGGCGGCGGCGAGCTTCGTCAGCGTCGCATGCGCCTCGTCCCAGCGGCCGAGGTTCGCCAGGTCGGCCGCCCAGGCGGCGAGCAGGCCGCGTGGCTCGCCGTCCCGGCCCCGGAGCTGCTCCTGCGCTGCCTGCCAGTAGCGATCGGCGTCGGCCTGGATCTGCGCTGGGAACTGCCGCGTGATGTCGGTCAGCTTGCCCCTGGCGTAGCCGAAGACGAGCAACGGCTCGCCGCTGGAAACCCACGAGGTGAAGAGGTAGCCGAAGCTGTCGTCGGCGCTGACGAGCTCCGCGCGACCGTCGCGGTCGAAATCGGCGAGGCGGTAGCCCGGGTTTCCCCACCAGGAGACGCTGCGCACGTAGCGGGAGCCGACCTTGCGGAAGATAAGCGAGACCGAGCAGCAGTGCGCACCGCCGGTGTAGATGTCGAGGATGACTTCGGGCTCGCCGTCACCGTCGAGGTCGCGCACGGTGAGCGGCTGGCCGACACCGAGGAGGTTCGAGCCGGCCGACGGGCAGTCCGAACAGTTGACCCGAGCCAGCGGCACGGTGAGCGAGGCACCAGGGCTGGCGATGCGGAGCCGCACCTTCGAGTACTGGTAGTCGAGCTCGCGGAAGGTGACCGAGGCGGTCGTCTGCCCGCTTTTCTCGGTGACCGTGGTGTCGACATCGAGCCCAACGGCGAGGCGCCAGCAGGTGAGCGTGCCAGGAACGCCGCCGGCGGCGTTGGCGATGCGTAGCGTCCAGCGGCCCACGGCCGGGCCGCCGTTCAGTCCGGCGAGCTTCTGCGCAGCCTTGACCCAGCCGGTGAACGGTGGCGTCGCTTTGTCGAGCGTCTCGTAGCCGTCGTCGGTGAAGACGATCGCCGAGCCCTTGCAGCCGGATGAGCCGTCGCCGAGGCCGGCTCCGGCGCCGCCCCTGCGCTCGCTGAGCAGGCGGGTGCGCCCGTCGGGCGCGACGAGGGTGAGCGTCAGGTCGCCGGCGTGAGCCCTAGCGATGCGCACCCACACCCCGAGTGCGCCGACCGGGCCTTTCAAAGTGAGCCGCAGTGACTTCTCGACCGTCATGCCAGGGGCGAGCGCCGTCGTCAGGGGGCCGGAGCCGACGACGTGGGAGTCGGCCTGGGCGAGCACGGGGAAGCCCAGCGCCATGCCGACGACGGCAGCGGCGAGCATCGCGAGTCGGCGCATGGGACGAGCGTAGCGGCGGGCGCCTCCGCGCGTGTTCACGCCTCCGCGACCACGATCAGCCATTCGAGCCGCAGCTCGACCTGCTCCGGCAGCTCGCGCTCGGCACGGGCGAGGCCCTCGACGTACTCGTCCGGGTCGAGCAGCTGGAGCGTCGAGATGTAGCGGCCCCGGATGCGCTCAAGGGCGGCTGCACGGGTGAGCGGGCGCCGCTGCGAGAGCCGGGTGGCCCGCACCGTGGAAAAGCCGGCCGCGGCCGCGTCGGCCTCGATCCGGGCA
>JANXXF010000429.1 GCA_025350775.1 Actinomycetes bacterium | reverse complement strand
CGCGCGGCCCGGGGGCTGCGGCGGACGGCTGGGCGTCGACGCTCACGCGCGCGCTCCTACCCTGCCGCCAGAAACGCGGCCATCGCCGCGGCCTGGTCGGCCGTCGCCGCGGGCAGCAGCTGCGCGGTCGCGTTCGGGGCGATCCGGGCGGCCTCGTCGCAGAACACGGCGAGCGGGTCGCCCGGGTGCGAGCATACGAGCGTGCGCACCGTCAGCTGCCGCAGCTTCTCGCGCGTGGGATACGAGAAGGCGGCGCGGTAGCCCTTCGGGTAGGTCTCACCGCTCTTCAGCAGCTCCACCAGCCACACGTTCAGCGCCTCCGGCGACAGCTCGCCGTTCCGCCACGGCGACGGATTGCCCCTGTCGAACCACGGCCAGAACTGCGTTTGATCCTTGAGGAAGCTCCACGCCCACAGCAGGTGGCTGCCGTCGGCGCACGGTGCGAGCGGCGGCGTATAGCTCGCCAGGATGCGGGCCGTCTCGGCCTCGTCGAACATCGTGATGCCGTCGAGCACGAGCCCGCGCACACGGCCCGGCTGCTGGATCGCCAGCTCCAGGCCGATCATGGCCCCCGTGTGGGTGCCGTAGACGTCAACCTCGTCGAGGCCGAGCGCATCCAGGGCCGACCCGACGACGCGCGCGTACTCCTCCAGGCGCGGCGCCTGCCAGCCGGGCTTGTCGGAGTCACCGTTGCCGAGCGTGTCGAGCGAAACCGTGTCAAGGCCGGCGGCGGCGAAGCCGCGCTGCAGCTCCTCGAGCATCCGCGCCGAGCCGGGCGACGCATGCAGCATCAGCAGCGGCCGCGAGCCCGGCGCGGCGCCCCCGGCGGGGCCGAGGCGGCGGGAGCAGAGCTGGCCGTACGGCGTGTCGACGTAGTCCCGGATGATGCGGCCTGCGCCGAGCGGCTCGCTCCGCGGGACGGGTGGCGCAAGGTCGCCCGGCGGCAGCTCCAGGTAGAGCCGCATCAGCTCGTGCGCCCACGCGGGGCGCTCACGCGGCAGCACCCGCTTGAGCACGCCGGCGGGCAGCGGGTCGGGCAACGCGGCGAGATCGGGATAGCAGAGGTCGTCGTCGCGCGCGACGATCGCAGCCGGCACCTGCAGCTGCTCGACCCGCGAGTACGCGTGGTAGCGGAAGGCTGCGGTGTATGCGATCCGGAAGTCGTCGCCGGCGCGCAGCATGTCGAGGACGCCCTCGTGCAGCCAGGCCGGCGACGCCATGTCGATGTCGAGGCGCGCCTCGCGCCGCGTGTCGAACCACGGCCAGAAGAGGTGCTGGTCGCGGTAGCGCAGCCACGCCCACAGCAGGTGGCTGCCGTCCCACTGCGGCTCCCACTTCGGCAGGTAGTTGCCGAGCAGGTGGGCGGTGTCGGCGGGCTCGAAGAGCGGGAGGCCGTCGCAGAGCACGGCGGCCGTCCGCTCCGGGTAGCGCACTGCGAACTCGAGCACGATGAACGCGCCCGTGTGCGCGCCGTACAGCTGCGCCCGCTGGATGCCGAGCGCGTCGAGCGTCTCGGCGAGAGCGTCGGCGAAGTCGCCGATCTCCGGGTCGGGATGGTCGAGCTTGTCGGAGTTGCCGTACCCCGGATTGTCGAGTGCTATCACCGTGAAGCGCCGCGCCAGCCAGGCAACCGCGTCGGCGAGTGAGACCGACGAGAGCGGCGACTCGTGGCACATGACGATCGCCGGTCCTCGCCCCGCGCGGCGGTAGTGGACTTGGCGGCCGCTCTCGGTCGTCACGAAGCGCCGCTCGATCGCGACGCCGCCGCCCACCGCCCCGCCTGCGGCGACGCCGGTCACTGCGCGAGGCCGCCCAGGTAGTCGGTGGGTTTGCCCTGGGCGAGCGCCTCCGCCCGGTTCTCTTCCACGCTGCGCCGCGGATCGTCGACGAAGTGGTTGATCAGCGGCGAGTCGATGGTGATCAGGGCGAGCATGCCGTCGGTCGAGAAGAACGGGCCGTGCGAGACGTACGGTGGCCGCCAGAAGTAGCGGCCCTTCGACATCAGCCCGCTGTTGCCGAGGCGGATGTCGCCGTCCACCATGTACGCCTCCTCGACGCAGTCGTGGTACTCGATCTTCGGGTAGTCGTAGTGCGGCACCGTGGAGGCCAGGAAGAGGCCCTCGCCCGACGACTCGACGTAGCGCAGCAGCTTGATGAACATCCCCGGCGGTGGCCCGGGGATCACCGTGTGCGCCCAGTCCAGCCGCGTCGAGTCGATCTCGATGCGACCGTCGGCGGCGCCCGGGGCGGCGCCCAGCGCGGCGCCCGGCACGAAGTCGGGGCGCCCTGCGGACGCGAACACGATCACCTCGCAGCCCTGGTCGCCGGCGCGCCACTCCTCCTGCGGCGCCCCCGCCGGCGCCCACTCGTAGTAGCCGTAGCCGCGCCGGGCGGCGCCGACGGTCAGCGTTCCCTCGAGGACGAAGAGTTCGATGCCGGTGGGCGAGTGGCCGGCGGGGCGGTACCAGCCCGGCGGCAGGCGGAGGATGGCGGTGAGGTCGCCGGTCGCCGGGTCGCGAGAGAGCGTCTTCGCCTCCAGGCCCGCCGGCCAGCCCTCGGCGCGCAGCGGCTCCCAGGGGACATCGTCACGGTGGATCTGCTCGACGTGAGCCCTGGCCACGGGTCAGCTCCTGCTCTCTGCGGCGGCGGCCTTCACGGCGCGCTCGGCCTGGAACCGGGGAAGGTTGGCTCGGTTCTGCTCGGGCGTGGCAGCGGCGTCGTCGTGCCAGTAGGCGTAGAGGTCGCCGTGGCCGCGCAGCAGGACGAGCAGCCCCGTCTCCGACCAGTACGGCCCGTGGTTGATGAACTCCGGGCGCCAGAAGTAGGAGCCCGCCGTCATCGTCCCGTGGCGGCCGGTGACGTCGCCGCCGAGCACGTAGAGCTCCTCCGGGCAGGAGTGAAACTCGGGGCCGCTGCCATAGCGGGCGACATTGGCCGCGAGCAGCGTCAGCGGGCCGCGGGCGAGGTCGGCGTTGAGCATCTTGACGGTGATGCCCGCCGGGCCGCCGAGGCCGGGCTGGGCGTACGGCAGCCGCTCGGTGTCGACGACCTGGACGGGCCGTGGCCCGCCGGGCGCCTCGTACGACGGGTCGGCCATCACCAGCAGCCGGGACTGTCCGATCGCCTGCAGCCCGTGCAGCTGCGACGCCTCCTCGGCGCGGACGTAGCCGCCGCGGCCGACACGCTGCCCGTGGGCGATCACGTCGCCCTCGATCACGAGCACCTCGAGCAGGCCGGCCTCGGCCGACAGGTCGGCGTCCCACAGTGCGTGACAGTCGAGCACCACCGTGGACGCGCCGGACTGGTCGTCCACCGACAGCACGCTGCGGATCGCGCCGAACCAGGCGCCCTCGCCGACGAGCTCGCCCTCGCCGTCGTCGGTCTCGATGAAGTCCATGTGCGGACGTGCCATCGCTACTCCCCTCCTGCGGCGCCGCCGCGGACGTCGACTGCCGGCGCACCGTCGCGCTCGAAGTGCCGGCGGTTCTCCTCGGGCGTCGAGTCGGGACGCTCGGGCGGGTGGTTGACGAGATGGCCGTCCGTCCACACGTAGATGATCGCGCCGCTGTCGCTCCAGAACGACCCGTGCGTGATGAAGGGCGGGCGCCAGAGATACGAGCCGGCCTCCATGCGGCCCGAGTTGCCGAGCGAGATGTCGCCCGACACGCAGTAGATCTCCTCGATCGTGTGGTGGAACTCGAGGTACGGCGACCGCCACGACGGCACGGCGGCGCCGAGGAAGGTGCCCTCGCCCGTCGCCGGGTCGAAGCGAAGCAGCTTGTGCGCGAGGCCCGGGGCGATGCCGGGGCGCGTGCTCGCGTTCCACTGCACCGTCTCGGTGTCGATCGCCACGGCGCCGGCCGAGAGGGCGGGCCGGCCGGGCTCCGGCGCGAAGTCGGGGCTACCGGTGCGGGCGCACAGCAGCAGCTCGACGTCGCTCTCGGCCGTCCACGCCGACGAGTTGGCGCCCGCCGGCAGGTAGCCGAACCAGCCGACGCCGTGCACCCCGTCACCGAGGCGCAGCACGCCGCTCAGCACGAGCACCTCGATGTCCGCTGCCGTGTGGCCGGCGGGACGCCGGTAGCCGACATGCAGCTGCACGATCGCCGTCAGCGCTCCGTCGACGGGATCGCGCGCGAGCACCTTCGCCTGTGCCCCGGACGGCCAGCCGGCGGCCGGCAGCGGCTCCCACTCGATCGCCGGCGCGTGCGCCAGCTCGACCCAGCCTCTGTCATGCACGGGAATCACCCTCTCCCTGCGGCCCGTAGCCGCCCTTCAGGTAGTCGTGCGCCACCGGCCGATTATGGACCACTTCGGGAGTACGATCTGCAGCCATGAGCGACGCCGAGATCGCCCAGCTCCCCTATCGCGCCCTACGCGCCGCGCTCGACGGCGGATCGCTGAGCTGCGCGGACGTCGCCGAGGCGTATCTCGCGCGCATCGAGCGCTACGCGAGCCTGCACGCCTTCGCCCACGTCGACGCCCGCGGCGCCCGGGCCGCAGCGCACCTGCTCGACGGCGAGCTTGCCCGCGGCGAGCACCGCGGCCCGCTGCACGGCATCCCCTTCTCGATCAAGGACGGCTACCCGGTCGCAGGCCTCCCCTGCACCGTCGGCTCGCGGGCGCTGTACGACATCGTCCCGCGCGAGAGCTGCGAGATCGTGGCGCGAGCGCAGGCTGCCGGCGCGGTGCTGCTGGGCATCAACACGATGGCCGAGGCCGGCATGGGCGACCCGGTGCGTGAGGGCGCCGGGGCCAACGGCCGCAATCCCCGCAACGACGCATTCGTGCCCGGCGGGTCGTCCACCGGCACCGCGACCGCAACCGCCGCAGGCCTCACTGTGCTCGGCATCGGTGGCGACGGCGGCGGCTCGGTGCGCAACCCGGCCGCGAGCTGCGGCGTCGTCGGCATGAAGCCCTCGGACGACCGGATGCCCGACGGCGGCAGCGTCCCGTGGGCGTGGTCGATGGGGACGAGCGGCTTCTTCGGGCGTGACGTGGCGACGGTCGAGGCGGCGCTGACGGCGATCGTCGGCACCGCCCCGGCAACGGCGCCGGCCACGCCCCCGCGCATCCTCGCCCTCCCCGAGGGCTGCCACGGCGAGCTGAGCGAGCCGACGCGCACCGCCTACCGCGCCGCGATCGAGCTGCTCGGCGCCGACGTCGGCCCGGCCATCGACCTCGCCGTCGGCGACGCGTGGCTGCACCGCCTGAAGGAGCTCGCGCCCGTGCACGCGCTGCACCTGCTGGCCCGCGGCGAGCTCTACAGCGACAGCATCAAGGGCCTCGTGGCGACGCTGAACGCGGTGACGCGCGAGCAGTACCTGGCGTCGTTCGCCGTCGAGGAGCGGCTCGCGGCCGACCTCGTCGAGGCGCTCGCGGGCTACGACGCGCTGCTCACCCCGGCGAACCCGTGGCCGGGCCTGCGCTGGGACGAGTGGCCCGGGCCGCGCGTCTTCGACTGGTACCGCTTCGCCTGGCCGTTCAACCTGGTCCGCTTCCCGGGTGTGACGCTGCCGACGCGCTTCGGCGAGGACGGGATGCCGCTTGCCGTCCAGCTGGTCGGCCGGATCGGCGAGGACGAGCGCCTGATCGGCGTCGCCGCCTGGGCCGAGAGCCTGATCGACCTCGACCGTTCCCCCGTCTCCCCAACCTGGGCCTAGGAGGCTCCGCAATGCGCCGCAACGCAGTTCGCCGCACCGCCGTCACGACCACCACCGCCACGCTGGCCGCCACCATCGCCGGCGCCGTCGCGCTCGCCCTGCCGGCCGCCGGCTCGGCCGCCCGCGCGGATACCGCGCCCGGCCCCTGGGCCGAGCACGTGTGTTCAGCGCTCGCCAGCTGGAGCGCCGCCGCCGAGCAGAAGTCGGCCGCGCTGAAGAAGGATCTCAACCCGGAGAGCCTGCCGCAGTCCCGCGCGGTGTTCAGCCGCTTCCTCGACGACGTCGTGCGCGAGACCGACCGGATGATCGTCCGCGTCGACATCGCCGGCACCCCGGCGGTCAAGAGCGGCCCGGCGATCCGCCAGCGGCTGCGGTCGCTGCTGCTGCGGGCGCGCGGCCTGATCGCGGCTGCCCGCCGGACTGCGGCGGGGCTGTCGCTGACCGACCGCGCGGCCTTCGCGAAGGGCGCCACCTCGATCGGAAACACGATCGGCGCGCAGTTCGACTCGCTCGGCGGCGCGTTCGATCAGCTCGACCGGGCGTACCCCTCGCCCGAGCTCGATCGGGCCATCACCGCTGCTCCTGTCTGCCAGGGTGGCTGAGCCACACGCCGGCCTCATCCGCCGCCATCACGATCGGCCATGCGAACGATGCCCGGCTGCTGGCGGCCCTCACGCCCGAGGAGCGCGACCAGCTGTCGGCCCTGCTCGCGAAGCTCCTGCGGTCGCTCGAGCCGCAGGCATAGGATCACTGCGATGAGCGACCCCACGGCAACGCCACAGGCCCTTGCCGGGCTGAAGGTGATCGACCTGGCGACGCTGTTCGCGGGGCCGCTGGCCGCGACGCTGCTCGGTGACTACGGCGCCGACGTGATCAAGGTCGAGCACCCGCAGGGCGGCGATGCCGTGCGCCGCCACGGCCACAGCAAGGACGGGGTGCCGCTCTGGTGGAAGCTGGTCGGCCGCAACAAGAAGGCGATCACGCTCTACCTGGGCGCGCCCGAGGGGGCCGAGCTGTTCCGGCGGCTCGTCGCCGACGCCGACGTCGTGATCGAGAACTTCCGGCCCGGCACGCTCGAGCGCTGGGGCCTCGGCTACGACGTCCTCTCGCAGGACAACCCGGGGCTCGTGCTCGCGCGCGTCACCGGCTTCGGGCAGTTCGGCCCGTATTCGGCACGGCCCGGCTTCGGCACGCTGGCGGAGGCCATGAGCGGCTTCGCGGCGATCACCGGCGAGCCCGACGGCCCGCCGACGCTGCCGCCGTTCGGCCTCGCCGACGGCATCGCCGGGCTCACGACCGCGTTCGCCGTGCTGACCGCCATCCAGCACCGCCACGCGAGCGGCCGCGGCCAGGTCATCGACACCTCGCTGATCGAGCCGATCTTCTCGATCCTGGGGCCGCAGGCAGTCGTCTGGGATCAGCTCCGGCTCAAGCAGGAGCGCTGGGGCAACCGCTCGGTCAACAACGCGCCGCGCAACACGTACCAGTGCAACGACGGCTCGTGGGTCGCCATCTCGACGAGCGCGCAGTCGATCGCCGAGCGCGTGATGCAGCTTGTCGGCAGGCCCGAGCTGATCGCCGAGCCGTGGTTCGCCGAAGGCAGCAGCCGCGCCGAGCACGCCGACGAGCTGGACGCTGCGGTCGGCGGCTGGATCGCGCAGCGCAGCCGCGCCGAGGTGGTCGACGCCTTCGAGCGGGCCGAGGCGGCGGTCGCGCCGATCTACGACATCGAGGACATCTTCGAGGACCCGCAGTACCGTGCCCTGGGAACGCTCGTGTCGGTGCCCGACGAGGAGCTCGGCCAGGTGACGATGCCCAACGTCCTCTTCCGCCTGTCCGAGACGCCGGGTGCCATCCACTGGGCCGGGCCGAGGCTTGGGCAGCACAACCGCGAGATCCTGGGCGCGCTCGGCGTCGGCGAGGCGGAGTTCGCAGAGCTGGTCGCCAAGGGCATCACCAGTGATCCTGCGTAGCGCCCTCTACGTGCCGGCGACACGGCCGGAGCTGTACGAGAAAGCGCTCGCCTCAGCGGCCGACGCCGTGATCCTCGACCTCGAGGACGCCGTCGCGCCCGACCGCAAGGCGGAGGCGCGGGCGACCGTGGTCGCGCTGCTGGGCGGGGGCGACGGCAGCGCGGTGCGGGGCGGCGCGGTGCGGGGCGGCGC
>JANXXF010000312.1 GCA_025350775.1 Actinomycetes bacterium | reverse complement strand
GCCCACGCCGACGACCCGCTGGCCGGCATGGAGGTCAGCGTGGACGGCTTCCGCGAGCTGGCCCGGCGGTGCGCGGCGCTGGCGCCCCGGCTCGCCGCCGTGCTCGAGGGCGGCTACAACCTCAAGACGCTGCCGCATCTCGTCGAGACGACGCTCCGCGGGTTTGATGCGCGGTAGGGACACGGCGCCGAGCGCGACGCCCGCCCGAGCTGATGCTGCCGATCGTCGCGCGGCCCGAGGTCGCGGACGACCCCACGACGTCTACCGCGTCGCCGTGCCTGCCCACTCGACGCCGACGTTGCGCATACAGGCGCCGCGCGGGGTGCGTGTGCACGCATGGGACGCGGTCACGAAGTCGGTGGACGGCGTCAACCCCCTCCAGCCGCGCCACCGGCTCACGACGACGAAGCCCGACGCGGCGATCGAGCGCGGCGGCTGTCCGCGGCTACCACCTGTTACCGAGGTCGGGCTAGACTGCGTCTCATGCGCCGCGACCTCGAAGCGACCGCCAATGCAAACTCAGGCGCCCGTGTGATTGAAGCCGGACGAGTCGGCCTTCCGTCGACCGTCGAGAGCGCGTTTCGAGCACATCTGAGCACCTCGGTGTTCAGCACCAACGCGGCGGCCGACAAAATCCTTGCCTTCGACGAGATCTCCGAGATCACACACATGCGTGGACTTTGCATTCATTGGGCCGGCGGAGATGCCCGCGCAGGCCTCGCGTACTACAAAGTGCGACAGGAGCGCTGGTACCGTCGACGAACTGCATTCGAGAAGCTCTGGAAACGCGGCCGCTCTCTTCTCTACGGGGCGGTGAACTCCGGAAATCTGGGCGTATACGCGCACGGCGGCTTCTGCCTCGTCGTCGAAGACCCGACACGCCTTCCGAAAGCGGAGTGGGCGCTCTTCCCCGGGAATTCGGCCAAACGCTACGCCACCTTGGCCGGAAAACCGCGAACGGCCAAGGCGGTGAAGGAAGCCACAGCATGGAAAGATCGTGCGGAAATGGCCATCGTGAAGCTCGGCTCTTCGATCGAAACGACCCATCCCGCGGGCTGGCCTGAGCTGATTTGTCGGAAAAGCGACTTCATCGAGGTCGCGCAGATTGGAGGCATTCCGATCTCTGCCATAACGGAGATTCGAGTCGGAGCCGCGAACTGGAAAAAACTGATGGACGGAGTCGCCCGTAAGCGGCGGAAGCTGCCGCTTGACGCTGGCACGGCGATGGACGTCAAAGCAGCCGATGCAATCATTGGCTGGGGAGTGAAGATTGTCCGTGTCCCGTAAAAAGCCTGGTATAACGCTCGTCGCGATGCCGGGGTCGGCGGAGATCGTTATCGCTCGCGACGAGCGTGGGGCAACCTGGTTACTGCGACCTGGGCGCGACGGCGAGAACGAGAAACTCACCGCCACCGACGCCGACAGGATCATCGCCGAGGCCGGGTTCGAGCGGTTCAACCGGCATTTCTCCTCCTGGCGGGAACTCGACGAGTTTCGGCACGCCGTGGTTGCGGAACGTACACCAGAGTTTGAGATCGATCTCGACAAGTACGCTGTCGAGCAGCTCCGGGAGCTGCTCGAGGTAGCGCGCGGATGGGCTGTCGAGGGCCATGGCCGCGACGCGCACGGTCTCGCGCTCGACCTGCTCGGGGCACGGGCGACCGGAGAGTCGCCAGAATTCCGCCGCGAAGTGCGCGAGTTTATCGACGACCTGGAGCAACCCGCTCTGCCGCTGGACTCGCCTGCAACGCGTGGCGCTCCGACGCCCCTGCTGCAACTTGCCCGCGAGCGCTACGAGCAAGTCCGGGACAAGATCGCCGCCTGACGTGCGGACGATCACGTTCTACTCGTACAAGGGCGGCACGGGCAGAACGCTCCTGCTCGCGAACGTCGCCCGCCTTGCCGCCCACCTCGGACTGAAGGTCGTCGCACTCGATTTCGACCTAGAAGCGCCGGGCCTCGCGTACAAGTTCGGGAGGCGGGAGGAGATCCGGGCGGACGGCTTGGTGGGGTGGCTGAGAGACACCTTCGCCGGCGGGACGACACCTGCCAGCCTCGACGACTACCTCGCGGACGTGCGCCTGGCCACTCCACTCGTTGACGGTGGCTGGCTGAAACTGATGCCCGCCGGGCGGGCCCCGTCGCCGAACTACTTCCAGGACCTGCGGCGCCTGAGGCTCGACGACCGCTTCGACGACGGCAGTGCCATCGATGCTCTGCTCGATCTGCAGCAGCGGATTGGCGACGACCTGGGCGCCGACCTCCTGCTGATCGATGCGCGGACGGGGATCACATCGACAAATGCCGTCACGACACACGTCCTGGCGGACGCGGTCGTCGCCCTTGCCCTCGACATGCCCGAACAGTTGGAGGGCACGCGCGCGGTGCTCCGCGGGCTGCAGCCGATGAGCTCTCTGCGGACCAACACACCGATCGACCTTCACCTGATCCTCACACGGGTGCCGCCGAGTGGACGTGACCCCTTCTCGATCTCCGACGCCGATGCGGAGCGGATCGATCGCGTGCAGGCATTCCTGTCGGAGCCGGCGCAGCAACTCGCCAATACCGTGACGATCGACGAGGTGCTGCTTCTTCACGCTCACGGCGAGCTTGCCGCGCGCGAGTTCCTGATGCTCGACGGCCCCGGAGACTGGACGAACAGCCCATTGCACATCGACTACCAACGCGTAGCGCGGATCATTGTCGGTGATCCACTTCAAGATGCGATCCAGGACGTGATCGACTCCGCGCGGAGTGACCCAAAGCTATTCGAGGAGATTGCCGCCTTCTTCGCTAATCCGGAAGCACTCGAGGAAGCACGAGCGGTCGCGTCTCGGTCCGACGCCGAACTCGCTCCGGCAGAGAAACGCGACGAGGTGGGCCTTGTGGATCGCGTCCGCCACCTCCGTGAGCTCGCCCGGGCGGATCGAACCGCACTTCCGGTGCTCGCGCGGCTGCTGGATGAGCTCTCGCTCGAGCTGGACCGCCTCGGCCTACGAGAAGAGGCTCTCCCTCCGGCTGAGGAGTCCGTCACCATCCGCCGCGAACTCGCACAGGCAAACCCTGCCGCTTTCCTCCCCGACCTGGCCGGGTCGCTGAACAACCTCTCCAACTGCCTCTCCGGCCTCGGCCAGCGCGAGCCGGCACTTGCCGCGATCGAGGAAGCCGTCACGCTCTACCGTGCCCTCGCCGCCGCCCAGCCAGACGCCTTCACCCCCGACCTGGCCATGTCGCTGAACAACCTCGCCAACCGCCTCTCCGGCCTCGGCCGGCGCGAGCCGGCACTTGCTGCCATCGAGGAAGCCGTCACGCT
>JANXXF010000394.1 GCA_025350775.1 Actinomycetes bacterium | reverse complement strand
GGCGGGTGCGGCTGCTGGAGCGGCTTCAGGCTGATGTAGGCCCGCGGCACCATGTACGACTCGCTGCGGAACTCGACCGGATCGGTCGTCCACACCGCTTTCAGCAGCGCGATCGCCTCGTCGGAGCGGCGGCCGCGCGTGTGGAAGTCGCTGCCGGCCGCGTCGTGCTCGTCGTGCGACCAGCCGGAGCCGATGCCGACAGTGAGGCGTCCGTGCGAGAGAACGTCGAGCGAGGTCAGCCGCCGCGCCAGCAGCAGCGGGTTGTACCAGGGCAGGTTGAGCACGCTCGTGCCCAGGCGAACCCGGCTCGTCTGCCCGGCGACGAACGTCAGCGCATCGAGCGGGTCGAGGCTGATTTTGTACTGCTCCGGCAGCGGGCCGAAGGGATACGGCGTCTTTGGGGCAACGGGCCACAGGCTGCGCTCCGACACCCACACCGAGTCGAGCCCGACAGCCTCGACGCGCTGCGCCACCCGGGTGATCGCGTCCGGCCCGGCGCGCGGGCCCATGGTGGGGAGGACGAAGCCGATGCGCATCGCCCGAGCCTACCGGCGGCTGCGATGATGGCCCGATGACGCCCGTGTCCAGGCGCCGGTTCCTCGGCAGCGCGGCTGCAGCAGCGGCCACGCTTGCCGGCGCCGGCCGAGCCGCAACCGCGGCGCACGCGGGTGCGGTGGCCGCCGCCGACGCCGCCGGCGAGTCCGCGACTCTGCCCGCCCCGGAGAGCTCCGGCCTCGACCACGTCGTCGTGGTGACGATGGAGAACCGGTCGTTCGATCACTTCCTCGGCTGGCTCCCCGGCGCCGACGGCCGGCAGGCCGGCCTGTCCTACCGTGACCGCAAGGGTGTCGCCCACGCGACGTACCCGCTCGCCCCCGACTTCCAGGGCTGCGGCCACGCCGACCCCGACCACTCGGCGGGCGGCGCCCTTGTCCAGTACGCCGGCGGCGCGATGGACGGGTTCCTCCGCTCCGGCGGCAGCGACAGGTTCGCGGCCGGGTACTACACCCGGGCCGACCTCCCGTTCACCGGCGAGGCTGCCGCGAGCTGGACCGTCTGCGACCGCTACTTCGCGTCGTTCCTCGGCCCGACGTTCCCGAACCGGATGTACCTGCACGCCGGCCGCACCGACCGCTCCCGCAACACCATCGCGATCAGCACCCTGCCGACGATCTGGGATCGCCTGGCCGCCGCCGGCCGGCGCGGCGCCTACTACACGGGCGGCCTGCCATTCCTCGCGCTCTGGGGCGACCGGCAGCTCTCGCGCACACGGACGTTCGACCGCTTCCTCGCCGACTGTCGCAGCGGCAGGCTGCCCGAGCTCTCGTACGTCGACCCACCGTTCACGTTGGCAGGGCTCGTGAGCGGCGAGGCAAGCGGCAGCGACGACCATCCCCACGCCGACATCCGTGCCGGTGAAGTGTTTCTCGACCGCGTCTATCGTGCCGTCACGACGAGCCCGGCCTGGCCGCGCACCCTGCTCGTCGTCACCTTCGACGAGTGGGGCGGCTTTTTCGACCATGTCGCGCCGCAGCGCGCGCCCGACGTCAACGGGCCCGCCCTGCGCGGCTTTCGCGTGCCGTGCCTGTTGATCTCGCCGTTTGCGCGCCGCGGCCACGTCGATCATGGCGTCTACGACCACACCTCGATCCTGCGCCTGGTCGAGTGGCGCTGGGGGCTGCGTCCGCTGGCGCCGCGCGACGCCTCGGCGCGCAACCTCGCTCTGGCACTCGACCTCTCCCGGCGCGAGCCGGTCGTGCCGGCCTTCCGCGTTCCTGCCGCCTCCGCGGGTGCGGTCTGCCCGTCATGACGCCGGCGCGCGCTGCGATGATGTGTCCATGACGAATCGCGTTGAGAAGAGCGACGAGCAGTGGCGGCGCGAGCTGTCGCCGGAGCAGTACGCCGTGCTGCGGCAGAAGGGCACCGAGCGCGCGTTCACCGGCGAGTACGACCACATGTTCGAGCCCGGCGCCTACCACTGCGCCGGCTGTGGCACCGAGCTCTTCCGCTCCGACGCGAAGTTCGACTCGGGCTGTGGCTGGCCTGCCTTCAGCGCGCCGTCCGGCGAGGACGCGGTCGCGGAGGAGACGGACGGCTCGCACGGCATGGTCCGCACCGAGGTGATGTGCGCCGGCTGCGGCGGGCACCTCGGGCACGTGTTCCCGGACGGTCCCGGCCCGACGGGGCTGCGCTACTGCATCAACTCGGTGGCGCTCAGGCTCGAAGAGGAGTAGCCGGCCGAGTCGGGCTGTACGCGGCGGCCGTCTTGATGCCCGCCTTGTCGATCGCGCCCTGCAGCGACTGGGCGTAGGATTCGCTGGTCATCGTCGCGCCCGTGATCATCTCCACGGTGCCGCTCTGCGTCCTGAGGAGCTGCTGGCGCAGGTACGGCCCGACACGCGAGTTGATGTATTCGGAGCGGGCAGTATGCACCGGCAGGTCGGCCGAGGCGTTGACGATCTTGTTGCCCTCGACGACGATTGTGACCGTGACAGGGCCCCAGCGCATGTCGGAGACCGGGCCGACGACCGTGCGGCGGCCGGCCGGCACGGCTTTCGCGGCTGCCGCCTGCGCCTTCGCTTTCGCGGCTGCGGCCTTCGCTTTCGCGCGGGCTGTGCTCGGCGCTGCGGTGGCGGCGGCCCAGGCGTTGGCGGCCGGTAGACCGAGCATCACGGTCGCGGCGATGAGGGCAGAGATCGATTGGCGCGTGGGGGTGTTCATCCGTGTGCTCCTTCGAGTTCGGGCAGTCTCAGTGGGCGAAAGGCCGATGTGGATGACCCGTACCGGTCATGCTGAGCGGAGCGGACATCTCACCTCGGAGTGTCGCTGAATCCGCCGAGAGCCGCCTGAGACCCAGGCAGGGAATCGGTGCAGATTTGCCGGAATTATTGAGCACGCGTTAAGCGCTGCCACGGGATCGGACAAGGTCGCCGCGCTCAGCCCCGCGCGACCCGCCAGGCCTCCGCGTTGTCGAGCGTCGCGACCGGCAGCAGCAGCTGGAAGTCGAACTCGTCGAGCGGCTTCCCGGCGCGTACGCGCTCGGGCCAGTCGGGGTTGGCGAGCGCAGGCTTGCCGAGTGCGACGATGTCGGCCGCACCGCCCGTCACCGCGGCGGCGGCGACGGCCGGGTCGTCGAGCCCGCCGTTCGCGATCACCGGGAGCGTGGAGAAGCGCTTCGCCAGCCCGGCCAGCGTCTGCCCCGAGCCGAACACCGGCTGCGTGATGTCGTGCTCCGTGAGGTGGAAGTAGGAGGCGCCCGCAGCCTCGAGCAGTCGGAACACCACCCTGGCGTCGTCCTCGCCGCCGGGCCATGTGTAGTCGTAGTCGTTGACCTTGCTCTGCGAGAGGCGGATGCCGACCGGGTAGGTCGGGCCGACTGCGAGGCGGATCGCGCGGACGACCTCTTCGTCCAGCCGTGCCCGATTGCGGATGTCGCCGCCGTACTCGTCGGTGCGCTCGTTGGTGTACGACGTGAATAACTGGTCGAGCAGGTAGCCGTTCGCCCCGTGAATCTCGACGCCGTCGAAGCCGGCCTCCTGCGCCCGTAGCGCACACGCGGCGAAGTCGGCCACGACCTGGCCGAGCTCGTCACTCGTAATCTCCCGCGGCATGCCCCACGCCCCGGAGCCCTTGTAGATGGAGAGCTGCTCGCCCTTCGGCTGCACAGCCGACGGGCCGACGTTCTGCCCGCCCTGCGGGCGCCCCTGTGCGATCGCGCCCGCGTGCTGGAGCTGGAGGAAGACCGCCGCGCCGGCCCCGTGCACCTCGTCGACGACGGCCCTCCAGGCTGCGACCTGCGCCTCGGTGACAATGCCCGGCTGGTTGAGGTAGCCCTGCGCCATCCGGTCGTCGGTGAAGGTGCCTTCGCAGATCACCAGGCCGAAGCCGCCCCGGGCAAAGTCGCCGTAATAGCGTGCCATCTGTGCCGTGGCGAGGCCCTCGTCGGTCGCGCTCGTGCGCGTCATCGGCGCGACGGCGGCACGGTTGGCGAGACGCAGCGGGCCGATGGCGACAGGTGTGAACAGGGCAGCGACGGGCATCAGGCGGGCCTCCAGGCAGACGGGCGTGATCGGGGAGCGGGCCGGGGCACGCTAGCGGAGACATGCGATGCTGGGCGGCAGCGACCGCATGGGCATCCTCCTCGCAACCACCAGCATCGTGCTCGACCATCGGCTGCTCCTCGCCGGTGGCGTCCTGTTGCTCGGGGTCGTCGCCGCTGTCGTCGCGCGGCGCCTCAGCGTGCCGGTGCTCGTGCTCTTCCTCGGCCTCGGCATGCTGCTCGGCTCGGACGGGCCCGGGGGCATCGATTTCGACGACGCGCGCCTCGCCCGCGAGCTCGGTGTCGTCGGGCTCGTCGCGATCCTCTTCGAGGGCGGCCTGAGGGCGCGCTGGCGGGACCTGCGCGCGGTGGCCGTGCCTGCCTTCCTGTTGAGCACGGTCGGCGTGGCCGTGACGACAGGGGTCGTTGCGGTTGCCGCGCACGAGCTGCTCGATCTGGCGTGGGCCGCCTCCTTTCTGCTCGGCGCGGTCGTCGGCTCCACGGACGCCGCCGCGGTCTTCTCGACGCTGCGCTTCACCACCGTCCGCCGCCGACTCGCCGACTCGCCGGCTTGCTCGGCGCCGAGTCGGGGATCAACGACCCGACGGCGGTCGCGCTCACGCTCGGCTTCATCGCCTGGCTGACGGAGCCCGCCTACGGCGTCGGCGACCTGGCCGTCCTGCTCGTGCGTCAGCTGGGCCTCGGGCTGGTGATCGGCGTCGTGCTGGGCATCGTCGCCGCGCGGCGGCTGCCGCGTCTGCCGCTCGACCTGTCGCCGTTCGCGCCGGTCGCGTCCGTCGCCTCCGCGGCCGTCGCCTACGGCCTGGCGGACGCGGCCGGGGGCAGCGGCTTCCTCGCTGTCTACATCGTCGCCCTCTGCATCGGCAACACGCGGACACCGCACCGGCGGACGATCATCTCGTTCCACGAGGGGCTCGCCTTCACGGCGCAGGTCGGCCTCTTCGTCGTGCTCGGCCTGCTCGTCTTCCCGAGCGAGCTGGGGTCGGTCGCGGCGGCCTCGATCGCGCTCACCGCGGTGCTCGTCTTCGTCGCCCGCCCGCTCGCCGTGCTTGCCTCGACGGCGTTCCTGGGCTTCGACCTGCGGGAGAAGCTCTTCGTTAGCTGGGCGGGGCTGCGTGGTGCAGTCCCGATTGTGCTCGCCACGTTCGCGCTGTCGAGCGGCCTCACTGCCAGCGACACGATCTTCAACGCGGTGTTCTTCGTCGTGCTCCTCTCGGCGCTCGTGCAGGGGCTCACGCTGGGGCCGCTCGCGCGCCGTCTCGGTCTCGCCGGCGAGCAGCATCCGCTCTACGCGGCCCCGCTCGAGGTGGGCGCGGTGCGTGAGTTGGGCGCCGATATCGTCGAGCACGTCGTGCAGGCGGGCGACCCGCTCGTCGGCATCCGCGTCCGTGAGACGGGATTGCCGCGCGACGCGCTCGTGATGCTGATCGTGCGCGACGGCGTCGGGGTGCCGCCGCGCGGCAGCACGGTGCTCGAAGCGGGCGATACCGGCTAGCGGGGCTGCCCGCCCGGAACCCGCGACGTTGCCAGCCGCGACGCTGCGAGCCACCGCACGAGGCGCAGCCCCAGCACGAGTAGCAGGGTGATGATCAGCGTCGTGACGAGAAACGCGGCCTGCTTGCCGTCGAGCGCGCGGCCGAGGATGCCGGCGCGGACGAGCACGCCGCCGGTCACGCCCGCGAGCCAGGTGGGCAGCAACGTGCGCCAGCCCGGCCGCCGGTAGGCGCCGAACAGCGCCGCAGCGACGAACCAGCCGCCGCCGATCGGGCCGATATCGCCCAGCAAGCGGAGGAAGCTCAGCCCGTGGTCGTGCGAGAGCGCCCCGATCACGGCGAACAGCGCGAGCGCAGCGGCGTCGGAGGCAGCGACCGCTCGCTGCGGCCCTTCGAAGAGCAGACGTGCCCGCACCCCGTCCACGGTAGCGGCCGCAGCCCCGCTTCTGATTCGATAGGCGCATGCCGTCCCCCGATCTCTCGTCCACCACCGTCCGCGAGCTTGCGGCGCTCGCGGGGCTGCCGCTGCCCGAGGAGGATGTCGCGCCGCTCGCCGCCTTGCTCGCCGGCCACGCGGCGCTCGTCGTGCCGCTGCTCGAGCTCGATCTCACCGACACTCCCTCGGCCCTCGACTTCGATCCGCGCTGGCCGTGATCGACCTCGACACGCTCACCGTCCGGCGTGCCGCCGACCTGCTGTCGGCGCGCCGCATCTCGGCCGTGGAGCTGCTCGCTGCCGTGCTCGATCGGCTCGACGCCACGGAGCCGCTCGTCCACGCTTACTGCGCCGTCGATCGCGAGGCCGCTCTCGCCGCCGCCCGCGCCGCCGACGAGGGGCCGTCCGCCGGACCGCTCCAGGGCATCCCGTTCGGGGCGAAGGACGTCTTCTGGACACGCGACCTGCCGACGGCCTGCGGCTCCCGCTCCCTCGAGGGGTGGCTGGCCCCGGCCGACGCCGCCGCGATCGTTCGCCTGCGCGTCGCCGGCGCCGTCCTCGTCGGCAAGCAGGTCACGCACGAGTTCGCCTGCGGCCAGAACGTGCCGCCGACGCGCAACGCGTGGCGCCACACCGACTACCCGGGCGGCTCCAGCGCCGGATCGGCCGTGTCGGTGGCTGTCGGGTCGTCGCTCGCAGCGATCGGCACCGACGCCGGCGGCTCCGTGCGCAAGCCCGCTGCGCTCAACGGCGTCGTCGGGCTCAAGCCCACGCGCGGTCTGATCTCCCGCCTCGGCGTCGCGCAGCCGTCAGGCTCGCTCGACCACGTCGGCACGTTCGCGCGCACCGTCGAGGACACGGCGCTGCTGCTCGAGGCGCTCTCCGGGGGCGGCCCGATCGACCTTGCCGGCGACGTGCGTGGCCTGCGTGTGGGGCTCTGTGCCGCGTTCTTCGGCGACGAGCTCGAGCCGGGCGTGCGGGCCGCGGTCGAGGAGGCGCTGCGCGAGCTGGCCCGGCTCGGCGCACAGCCGGTTCCGGTGGAGCTGCCGTCGCTGCGGCTGACGCTGGCCGCCGGCTTCACGATTCTGACGGCCGAGGCCGGCTTCGGGCGCGGGCAGCTCGTCGCCGAGCGACCGGGCGACATCGTCCCGGAGACACGGCAGCTGATCGAGCTGGGCGCGATCATGCCGGCGCGCTGGGTGGATGCCGCGCAGAAGGCGCGTGCGCTCTTCCGCGCCGAGGTGCGGGCCGCGTTCGTGGAGAGCCGGCTCGATGTGCTGGTCACGCCGACGCTGCCGCGGCTCTCGATGCCGGTCGAACGCATGGTGATCCCCGCCGACCTGCCCACGTACATCCCGTTCACGATCCCCTGGAACCTCACGGGCCAGCCGGCCCTGACCGTGCCCTGCGGGTTCGCACCGGAGGGGCTGCCGGTGGGCCTCCAGGTTGTCGGGCGGCCGTTCGACGAGGCCACCGTCCTGAGGCTCGGTCGTGCGTACCAGGACGTGACCGACTGGCACACGCGCCGCCCGCCGCTTGCGGCTGCTTGACCGGCGCACGCAGTCGCCTGAGCCACGCCGGTGGTCTTCGCACTCTCCTTGCAGTCTTCTCGCACACTCTTCACATATCGTGAGTAGCGTGAGAATAGTGGGCAAACTCCGCTTCGCTCGAACGGGTCGGCTCGTGCTCTGTGTGGCGGTCATTGCGGTCGCCGGCGCAGCTCTGGCCGGCATCGCGCGGGCGGCCGGACCGCCGGTGGTAGTCACCGGCTCGACCTCGGCGCTCGGTTCGACCTCGGTGACCGTCGCTGGCACCGTCAACCCGAACGGCTTCGCGACGACCTGGGTGGTCAATTACGGCCCCACCACGAGCTACGGCTCGGCCACAACGCCCGTGTCGGCGAGCTCGGGTACGACTGCCGTCGACGTCTCGGCGACGCTCAGCAGCCTCACGCCAGGCACCATCTACCACTACCGCATCGCCGCCACGAACTCCGCGGGCACGACGAACGGTGCCGACGGCGCCTTCACGACACCTGCGCCACCCGCGGTCACGAGTGCCGCGGCGAGCGCCGTCGGGCCGACCACGTTTACGCTTTCGGGCACCGTTGACCCGCGCGGGCAGGCCACCACCTGGCACTTCGAGTACGGCACGACGGCGAGCTACGGGTCGCTCACGACCAGCCGTAGCGCAGGCTCGGGCAGCGGGCCGCTCGATGTCTCGGTGACGATCACGACGGCGCAGCCCGGCCAGGTGTACCGCTATCGCCTTGTTGCGACGAGCGCGGTCGGCACCACGCGCACTGCTGACCGCACCGTCTCGACGAGCTCCCCGCCGCGTGTGGTCACCGGCGGCACTTCAGCGGTGACGCCGACCGGCATCACCCTCTCGGGCACCGTCAACCCGCTCGGGGTCGCGACCAGCGCGTGGTTCGAGTACGGCACGAGCGCCGGCTACGGCTCGCGCACCACGGCCCGGAGCGTCGGCTCGGGCACCGCCGACGTGACAACTACTGCGGCCGTCACAGGCCTGCGCGCCGGCACCCTTTACACCTACCGGCTCGTCGCCGCGAGCGCCGCCGGCACGACGAACGGCGCCGACCAGACGGCAATGACGGTCGGGCTGCCCGACGCGCGCACAGGCGCCGCGCGCAGCATCTCCGGAGCCGCCGCCACGCTGACGGGGTCGATCGACTCGCGCGGCCGCGCAACCACCTGGTACTTCGAGTACGGCACCACCACCGGGTACGGCACGCGCACGGCCACCCAGAGCATCGACGCGAAGCCGGGCGACCGGAACGCGGCGGTCATCCTCTCCAACCTGAAGCCGTCCACCACCTATCACTTCCGGATCGTCGCGACGAGCGATGCGGGCACCACGCGCGGCATCGATCAGGCGTTCGTGACCGGCGCGCCGCCGACGCCGACGACCGGGACGGCAGTGCTCTCCGACGGTGGCGCCGTCACCTTCACCGGCACCGTCAACCCGAACGGCAGCAACACGAGCTGGTGGTTCGAGTTCGGGGCGACCACGACCTACGGCTCTCGCACCCCGACCCGCAGCGCCGGTGCGGGGAGCACGGCCGCCGCGGTCTCCGAGAGCATCACCGGGCTCGCGTCCGGCTCGACCTTCCACTACCGGCTCGTCGTCTCCAGCGATGCGGGCAACGTCGGCGGCAGCGATGCGTCCGTGATCACGGGGTCGCTCCCCACGGTCGTCACCGGCCGGGCGACGATTGTGCGGGCGACGACCGCCGTCGTTGCCGGCATCGTCACCACCAACGGGCTTGCAACGACCTGGTGGATCGAGTTCGGCCCGACGCAGACCTACGGGCAGCGCACTAGCACGTTCAGCGCGCGCGGCGCTACCGAGTCGCTGCCGGTGCGAGCGCAGCTTGCCGGCCTTGTCGACGGCCGCACCGTCCACTACCGACTGCTGGCCCAAAACGCAGCCGGCGGCGCGCAGGGCGCCGATGTCACCATTACCACGCCGCTGCTGCCGCGGACGCCGTCCGGGCGGGTCGTCCGCTGTACGATCGTCGGCACCGCCGGGCGCGATGTCCTGCGCGGCACCTCCCGCGCCGACACGATCTGCGGGCTCGACGGCAGCGATGTCATCTACGGCAACGGCGGTGGCGACGTCATCTACGGCGGCCCCGGCAACGACCGGATCGTGGCCGGCGACGGCAACGACGTTGTGTTCGCGGGAGCGGGCAGCGACAGGATCGACGGTGGCTACGGCAACGATACGATCGACAGCGGTGACGGCAACGACACCGTCGTTGCCGGGCCGGGCCGCGACACCGTCGTCACGGGCCGCGGACGCAGCACCGTCAATGGCGGACCGGGGCTCGACTGCGTCGCGGTGCACGACCGCCGCACGACGCGGGTCAGCGCCGGCGTCTGCCCGAAGCGCGCCTGACGGGTCGCCTGACGGGTCGCTTGACGGCTCGCTTGACGGGTCGCCTGTGGGCTCGCCGGCGGGCTTGCCGACGCGCGTGCCTGCGGGCTCCGCTCGGGCCTACTCCGCGACGGGCGCGAGGCCGAGCTGGGCGAACGCCTGGTCGAACACGTCGACCGGGTGGGCGCCGGTCAACACGAGCCGGCGGTCGAGCAGGAACCCGGGGATGCCGGTGATGCCGAGCGAGTGGGCCTGCTGCGTCGCCGCCGTGATCCGGTCGACATAGCGATCGCCTGCGAGCGTGTCCTCGACCTGCTCGGCGTCGAGGCCGACCTCGGTGGCGAGCCGCCGTAGCACGTCGGGGTCGCCGATGTTCGTCTCCTCGGCCCAGAAGGCGTCCATCAGCCGGTCGTGGAAGACTCGCTGCAGCCCGAGGTCGCGCGCGAGCTCCGTCACCTGCAACGCCTGCCGCGTGTTTGGCACGACAGCGGGCGGCGGCGCATAGACGAGGTTGTCGCGGCCGAACGCGGCGAGCATCCGGGCGACATACGCCGTCTCGCCGCCGTACTTGGCGTGCAAGGCAGCCCTGCTGATGCCCTCACGTGGGTACTCGGGATGGAGGTCGAACGGGAGCCAGGTGAGCTCGGCGCCGTACCGGCGCGCAACCGCTTCGGCCGTGGGCTGGCCAACGCGGCACCAGGGTCAGATGTAGTCCGACCAGGCGTAGATGACGCGTTCTGGCTCGTCACTCATAGCGGCAGCTTAGCCATTACCGGACCCGGAGCGTCGCCGAAGGCCGGCTGACGTTGCCGGGGGCATGTCCGCCGGGGGCTCCCAGGCTAGCGGTCATCCAGGAACGTGGCCAGCAGCGCTGCATGGGCCTCGGGCGCTGCAGGCCGTTCACTGACCTCCGCGCCCTTGACGAGCGCGCCCGCCTCTTCCAGCCGGATGTAGGCGGCGTTCATGCCGCCGTGTGCGGTGACGAGCGTGCGGGTCGTCAGGAGCGGCCAGCGCTCGGCGATGGGATAGGAGAACGCCGCGCGTGGACCGGCGCCGTAGCTCGCGCCGCCCTTGAGCAGCTCGATCGTGCGGAGGTGCAGCTCGTCGAGTGAAGGTGGTGGGCCGGGGCGGACGTGCTCGGGGTCGCGCCGGTACGGCGGGAACCACATGGCGTGGTCGCGGATGAACGACCAGGCGGCGACGAGCTGGAGGCCGTCGTCGCGGATCACAAACGGTGGGCAGAGCCGCTCGACGAGCTCCCGTCGCAGCTCGTCGTCGAAGATCGGTGGGTTGTCGAGCACGAGGGCATGGATGCGGGACGGGTCGGCGAGGGCGATCTCGGCGGCGATGCAGGCCCCGGTGTTGGCGCCGTAGAGGTCGATCTCGCCGAGCTCGAGGCTGTCGATGCCAGCGGCGAGCGCGCGGGCGAAGTCGGCGATCGCCGGCTCGCCCGGAAGCGGCGTCGAGTCGCCGTAGCCCGGCGAGTCGAAGATGACAACGGGGCGCGTGCGTGCGAGGGCGGTGGCAAGCGGGACGAGCATGGCGCCCGAGATCGGTGACGGGTGGAGCAGCACGAGGGGGCGGCCACCGCTGCCGCCGGCCGCAGCGGGGCCGCCGGCCAGCGTGAGGCCACCGCGGCGCACGAGCAGCTCGCCGGCGCCCGCCGTGCGCGCGTACGCCCGCCAGAGCCGGCCGGGGCCGGGCG
>JANXXF010000393.1 GCA_025350775.1 Actinomycetes bacterium | reverse complement strand
TGCGCGGCCTCGGATACGCCGAGAACCGAGGCACTACCTGTTTCCTTGGGCTTCGCCCGAAGCCCAAATTCGCGCCGCGAATTTGCTAGCCGCTCGATTCGAAAGAATCGAGGCACTAGCTAGAGCCTGTTGCGAAAGGGGTCGTTCTCGCTGCGTCGCGACCGAGGCGCACTCCCCAGCTCCGAGTCCGATCGAGCGCGACCGCCACCGTTTCCGAGAGCTCGGGCTGCAGCTCGCGCTCGCGTCGCTGTGCGCGCTCTCGCTCCTCCCGCTGTCCGCTGTCCGCGGTCTGTGCGGTCGCCGCGGGCGTCATCCTGCTCCGCCACACCCGGATCACGCCGCAGGTCGTAAGCGCTCGGGGGCGCGAGCATGAAACGTACGCACGTGGCGAGTATGGAAACGCCATACTATCGACGAATGCCTGTCGATTGCCTCTTGTTAGTCAGCCTAAACGTGTCTATCGATTAGGCATGCTCGGTGTCGTTCAACGGCAGTCCTCGCTCTTCTACGTCGCCTTCGGACGCCAGGCCTCTCTCATCAAGGACGACCTCCTCGAGCCTCTCGACGCGCTCCTGGACGACTCCGCTCTCGTAGCCGAGGTAGCGCAGGCGCTCGCCGGTCGCGCGCCCGCCTCTCGGTCAACGGGCCGCCCGAGCATCGCGCCAGATCGCCTCCTGCGCACGCTTGTCCTCAAGCACGTGAAGAACTGGTCGCTCCGCGAAACCGAGCGCGAGCTGCGCTCCAACCTCGTGTATCGCCGCTTCACCCGCTTCGACGAGGACTCCATCCCCAACTTCTCCACCTTCTCGCGCAGCTTCGCGAGCCTCGGCGAGGCGCGCACCAAGGCCATCCACGATCGGGTCGTCGTCAAGGCGAGGGAGGCGTCGGTCGTGCAGGGTCGGCGTCTCCGCACCGACACCACCGTCGTGGAGAGCAACGTCCACCACCCGACCGACAGCACGCTCTTGCAGGACGGCATCCGCGTGGTGACTCGCGCGCTGGGCCGACTCTCCGCGGAGTGCACCCCGGGAGCTCTGAAGGTTGTGGATCATGCGCGCTCGGCGAAGCACCGGGTGATCGAGATCGCGCGCGCCGCGAAGTCGTTCACCGAGGGCGGCAAGGAGCGCATGAAGGGGAGCTACGCCAAGCTGCTCGGGATCGCGCAGAAGGTGACCCGCCAGGCGGAGGCCGTCGCCCAGGATCTGCGTGAGGGGACCCTGAAGATCGTGGGGAAGGGGCTACGCGCGATCGCTCAGCAAGCCTCGCTCGACCACTTCGTGCCCCTCGTCAAAAAGGTCATCGCGCAGACCAAGGCTCGGGTGTTCGATGGCGACACACACTTCGCCGGCAAGATCGTCAGCATCTTCGAGGAGCACACGCAGCCGATCAGGAAGGGCAAGGCGCACAAGCCAACTGAGTTCGGTCGCCTCGTGCGCATCGACGAGGTGGAGAACGGCGTCGTCAGCGACTACGACGTAAAGGACGGAAATCCCGCCGACGCCGGCGAGTTGATGCCGGCCCTTTCGCAACACAAGGCGAAATTCGGCCGAATGCCGCACCTCGCGACGGCGGACCGTGGGTTCCACTCGGCGGCCAACGTGAGGGCCGCCTTGGAAGCGGGGGTCAAGAGGGTGGCCGTCCCCGCGAAGGGTCGACTGTCCCAAGCGCAGGCCGCGCTCCAGAAGGAGCGGTGGTTCAAGAGGGCGCAGGGGTGGCGAGCCGGAATCGAGTCGCGCATTGCCACGCTCAAGCATCGGCTCGGGATGGTGCGAGCCGTGTACAGGGGCGACCATGGCTTGAAGAGACACGTCGGCTGGACCGTCATCGCGAACAACCTCATCGCCATCGCGCGAGTACAGAAACGAAGGGAAACCCAGGATGAAAAAGAGCCCACCCGCGCCCCCTGAGCGGCGCACAGACCTGCTCCGCGAGATCGAGCGCCTCGCCCGTGTGGCGATCTTCGGCTCAGCGTCGGAGACTTACCGCACCTGCGGCAACCCCGGGTGTCGCTGCCACGGGCCTGGGCCGAAGCACGGCCCGCACATGTACGTGACCTTCCGCGGTGACGGCAAGACCGCCGGCTACTACGTCCCTGCGGACGCGCAGGAGGACATCCGTGCCGGGATCGAGGCGTGGCAAGCCCTGCAAGTGGCTCTGCGCGAGCTCGCGGTCATCAACAAGGAACGCGTCCTCGAGCGCGCGCGGGAAAGGAAATCCACGCCGTGAACATGATCATTCGCCTTCTCCTCACCATGCTCGGAGGACTCCTCCACCAGATCCTCCCGCGCTGCCGTACCGTGGCCGTCCGCGCTCGGCACGCGTCCCGCAATCACTCGAACGCGATCGCGACCGAGGAGTGGTTCCCTTCTCGTGAGCAGGCGTGGTCCCGAGCGACGAGGGAAGTGGGGCGGACGCGGCAGGAGGTCGAGCCAGACGCGCCTTCTTCCCCTTGGCGTTCACCGACGCTTCAGGAAACGAGTGTGTCGCTGCCTGCGGGGCGTTCCAGCCCCAGCGACGACGGGACTCCATCGGCAGACAGTCATTCGGCCTCCTCGTTCTGGCGACTCACCCACCCGGCGTCCGCCGCCTTGAGCACTCGCCGCCAACCAGCGTCGAGTCGCAAACCGGATGTATGGTATTTTCATACATCGTTGGTGCGACGACCTCGCGGCCCGTTTCTCCCCTGCGCTCACCGGCGTCGCACACCACGGTGCTGGGTGCCAGAGCGACGCCCCAGCCCTCCCAGTGGATGTGAGGGGGGTGGGAGATCGATCACCAGAACGACCCCTTTCGCAACAGGCTCTAGCTAGAACGACCGCTCGTAAACGTACACGTTGTCACCGGCCTGGAGCGGCACGTCCGGCGCACGCCCCTCGGAGATGTCCTCGACGGAGAACGACACCGTCTTCCGCTCGCCGCCGGACGTGGCGCGGGTGACGAGCACGTTGTCGCGATTGGCGAGCGGCGTGAACCCGCCTGCGCTCGACACGAGGCGTAGCAGCGTGAGCCCGGGAGTGAACGGGACGTCCCCCGCCTTGCTGATCGCGCCGCCGACCGTGACCCGCTTGGAGTTGACCTCCTTGACGTTGACGATCACCGTCGGCTCGCGGAGAAACTGCTTCTCCGTCAGCTGCTCGCGCACCTTCTTCGCGAGGACCTGCGGCTCGAGCCCGCGAACGTCTTGCCTGCCGATCCAAGGGATGTCGACCGTCCCGTC
>JANXXF010000390.1 GCA_025350775.1 Actinomycetes bacterium | reverse complement strand
TGGCCGGCGCGAACCTGGACGGCGCAAACCTGATCGGAGCGAACCTCAGCCGTGCGAACCTGACCCGCGCGCTGCTGGCCCGCACGACCCTGAGTGGCGCGTACCTGTTCGGCACGAACCTGTCCGGCGCGAACCTCGGCAGCGCGGTCATGCTGGGCGCCGACCTGTCGAAGGCGACCCTGACCGGCGCGAAGCTGGGCGGAGTCGTCTGGGGTGACACGATCTGCCCGAGCGGCCGGAAAACGAGCTCCGGCTGCTAGCCGCTCTGCGCTCCCGGGAGCAGCGCAGGCTTGCGGCAGGCGAAACAGCCCGGCCGCGTCGCTCGGCCACAAGGTCGTTTGCTAAAATTATCGCCATGAGAACGCGCGTACTTACCGTTATTGCAGCGACTGCAATGTCGCTCATGATCGCTGCGCCTGGCTTCGCTCAGCCCCAGACGACGAGCACGCCCCAGATGCTGTTGGTCAAGGTGATCATCACTGACAACGCCATTACGATGAAGCCCAGCAACGCGCAGCGCGGCAGCACCGCGCTCTTCATCATCTCCAACCACGGAGCGAAGTCGCACACGCTGCTCCTCGGGGACGTCAAGCGCGGCCTGGGAAAGAAGATCGGCTTTGCCAGGACGCTCAGGCCAGACGAGCAGCAGACCGTCCCGATGTTCCTCGACTACCGCGGCCCGCTGCCGTTCTCCGGCAGCGACCCTGCCGACGCCCGGAAGGCCGCGATGAAGGGCACCTTCAGGATCACCTAGAGAGCGGTCAACGTGGTTGCCACGCCGGGGGAGACACCACGGAGGGGTAGGCCGTCCCGGTCGAGATCAGCTTCGAGGTGCCGTCGGCGAGCGCCCGGATCACGATCCCACTCCGCGCGGCGAAGGCCAGGCTTGTGCCATCGGGCGAGAATGTTGCCGGGCCGACGTCGGGGACGAGCTTCCGCGGCGTCTTGCTTTTGAGAATATCCTCGATGTAGAGCGCGTACCGCTGGCACGGGCCGTCACCGCAGTCCGAGTCACCCCGATCTGCGATGCGCGCACCGACGTATGTAATGGTCGAGGCGTCGGGCGAGATCGCGACCGTGTGCAAACCCCACACGGCGTCGATATCGGCGCCGTAGTACTTCTGGACATGCCCGGATGTGGCATCGATCTTCAGGAGGTCGCCTCCGGACGGGATCAGGAGCCCGCCGGCCGTCCAGGACGGCCGGCCCGACGGAGGCGCCTGGGAGAGCCTCCGCTGTCCGGCGCCGAACGAGGACATGACGTAGGCGTCCCACGCGAGCTTGTAGGGCCGCACGAAGGCGATCTGCTTGCCATCCGGAGACCAGGCGGGAAAACTGTCCCGGCCGTCCGCGGTGAGGCGACGGAGGCCCGTCCCGTCCGCATTCATGGTGAAGATTCCGGCACCGCTCCGGGCGAAGGCGATCCGCTTTCCGTCGGGCGAGAACGCCGGGGCGATCGACGAAAGCTTGCCGGTCGTGATCTGCCTGAGACCCTTGCCTGACGGCTGAATCCGGAAAAGCTGATTGACCGGAAGCCCGGGCGGAGTCGCAGCAAAGACGATCCAGCGCGCGGGCGTCGCGGCGCCCTGTGCGGCGACCGCAGCGATCAGCGCGACGGCGACCGCAAGGACCAGCGCGCTCAGTAGCGAACGGCTGGGGGTCGTCATTCCGAGCCTTGCCGCGTGGCGCGGTTGCCGGGTTGCGGGGAACGACTCGTTCGACCGGTCGGTGTCCTGCTTCGCTTTGGTCATCACAGCAGTTTACCGACGACCAGTTCGTCCCGGTACCCACCGGCCAGCGATGGTGCCGCCTGCTCCTGGTCGACTACGAGCTGGTGGCGTGAGCGAGCTCGTGCCGGGCCCGTCACGATCTACCCGAGCCGCTCTAGCCGCATCGTCGCCGTCAGCCCGTGCCCGCCGAACAGCTCGGCCTCGCAGATCGCGGCGATCGTCGGGGCGATCTGGCGAGTGCCCTCGTCGCTGACGCGCTGGTACGTGACGGTGCGCAGGAACTTGCCGACCCACAGCCCACCGGTGTAGCGGGCCGAGCGGCCCGTCGGCAACACGTGGTTGGTGCCGATGCCCTTGTCGCCGTACGCGACGGTCGCGTTCTCGCCCAGGAACAGCGAGCCGTAGTTGGTGAGCCCGGCGAACCAGCGCTCGAGCGTCGCGTCCTCGGCCTGCACCTCGACATGCTCGCAGGCAAGCTCGTTGGCAACGGCGAGCAGCTCGGTGTCGCCGGCGGCGACGATGATCGAGCCGTGGTTGGCCCAGGCCTCGCCGGCGACCGCAGCGGTCGGCCACGTTTTTAGCAGCTCTGCTACGGCCGCAAGCACAGCCTCGCCCAGCGCACGCGAGGTGGTGATGAGGATCGCGGCGGAGGTCGGGCCGTGCTCGGCCTGGCCGAGCAGGTCGGCGGCGACGAGCACCGGATCGGCGCTGCCGTCGGCGAGCACGAGGATCTCGGTGGGGCCGGCCAGCAGGTCGATGCCGACGCGGCCGTACAGCTGCCGCTTCGCCTCGGCGACGTAGGCGTTGCCCGCACCGCAGACCATGTCCACGCCGGCCAGGTCGTCGTCGAGGCCGAACGCGAGCGCGGCCAGCGCCTGCACGCCGCCCAGACAGATGATCTCGTCAGCGCCGGAGGTCGCCATCGCGTGCAGCATCGCCGGGTGGATGCCCTTGCCCTCGCGCGGCGGCGCCACCGCCACCACGCGGCGCACGCCGGCCACCTTCGGCACGAGCACCGTCATGAACGCGGAGGCGAGCATCGGGTAGCGACCGCCTGGCACGTAGGAGCCGACGGCGTTCACCGGGATGTGGCGGTGGCCGAGCACGATCCCCGGCAGAGTCTCCGCCTCGAGGTCGGTGAGCGTTGCGCGCTGACGCTCGGCGAAGCCGCGCACCTGGGCTTGCGCGAGCGCGATGTGGCCCTTCAGCTCGTCGTCGAGCGCGTCGGCGGCGGCCGCAACGGAGGCGACGTCGACGCGGAAGCTGGGCGGATCCCAGTTGTCGAGCTGGCGGGAGTAGTCACGGATCGCGGCGGTGCCGCGACGCTCGATCTCGAGCAGCATCGCCGAGACGGTGCGGCGCACCTCTTCGCTCGCCACCGGCGACGGCAGCGGCGACTGCTTCACGTAGTCGGCCATGGCGGCAGTATCGCCCCTCACCGGCGCGCAGGGCGGCGGTGCCGGTCAGCCCTGCCAGTCGAGCCCGGCGACCTGGGCCGCCGGCCCGGCATAGCCTGCGAGCGCGGTGCGGCCGCGCCGAAGGCCCACCAGCTCCTCGCGCACGTCCTCCAGCTGCGCCTCGATCAGGCGGGCAGTGCCTGCGCCGAGCCGGGCGCTCTCCTCGAGCAGCGGCCGCGCCGACGAGGGCGGCCGGTCGGGCAGCGAGTCGCGCAGCTCCGCCTGCTCCGCCCCGACCTCTGCCAGCGCAGCCCAGTCGCCGGCCACTACGAGCTCCCGCTCGAGCCGGGCCAGCGTCAGCAGGCGGGCGTACGGGTCGGCCATGCGACGCCTACGCGGTGCTCTGGAGCGGCCGGCCCGCGATGCTCTCCCAGGCTTCGCGCAGCTCGCCGAGCAGCTTGACGACGGTGTCGAGCGCCTCGGGGTCGCGCTGCAGGTTGGCCTGCAGGAGATGCTTTTTGCTGAAGATGTAGATCGAGCGGAGCCGCACCGCGACCTCGCCCTGGGTCATGTCGAGCGAGTAGTTCAGCTCATCGATGATCGCCTCGGCGCGGCGAACGCGCTCGCGCGCCTGCACGAAGTCACCGCCGCGCATCGCGACCGCGCCGACGTTGAGGAAGCGGATGGCGCCGTCGTAGAGCATGATGACGAGCTTCTCCGGCGGCGCTGTGAGAACGCTCGACTCGGTGTAAGCCTGCTGAGCGCTTGCGTAGGGGTTCAAGGCACCTCTCCGGGTCGTGAAGGACGAACAGCTGCTCCCGGGTAGTCGGCTCGCGGCGCGACCGATTGAGCCTGAGGGCAGGAGCGTCCCTCGTCCGAGTGGTGCTACAGCCTCGAGATCTGCGCCGACAGCCACTGGCCCTGCGACTGTACGCTCGAGAGCGCGGTCTCCATGGCCGTGTACTGCCGGCGGAGAGCCGCCTCCTTCGAGGCGAGCCGGAGATCCCAGTCGCCCGACTCCTTCTTGGCGCGCGCGATCGTCGCGTCGCCGCTCGCGAGCCGCGAGACGAAGGCGCCGGATGAGCCGACCTGCGCGGTGAGCAGCGTGTCGAGCCGCTGCGCGACTCCCTTCGTCGCGTAGGAGTTGCTGACGTTGGTGAACAGCGTCTTCACATCGGCGAGGGACTCGCTGAGCTTGGCCGAGAGCTTGGCGGCGTCGAGGGTGAGCTTGCCGGCGACCGAGTCCTGGCTGACCGCCGCGGTGCCCGTCGCAGTTCCCGTGGAGAGCCCGACCTGGGCGAGCGTCTTAGTCGCATCGGGCCGGCCGGAGAAGATGTCGGACACGGCGCCGCGCATCGAGGTGAGCAGCCCCGTCAGGGCCGCGTCGCCCGCAAGGACGCCCTTCGCCCGGTCGTTGGCGTTCTGCGGGCTCGCGACCTTCTTCTCGGTCAGCTTGCCGCGAATGAAGTCGGTCGTCGAGTTGTACTGGTCGACGAACGCCTGGATCTTCGCCTGGATCGTCGCCGTGTTGGGCGTCGGCGCGCCGACGCTGACCGAAACGGCGCTCGTCGTCGCCGCCTTCAGCACGAGCTGGATGCCCGGCAGCGCGTCCGTGACGATGTTGGAGGCCGATGTCTTGTCCACTCCGTCGAGCCGGTAGTGCGCGTCGCTCGCGGTGATCGAGCGCGTGAAGCCGAGCTCGCTGGTGAGGGCGGAGTCGCCGCTGATGGCGACGGTGTTGGCGGCGCCCGTGGTGCGGCTCGAGAGGACGAGCTGCGAGTTCACCACCGAGGCGTACACGGGCGTGCCCGAGGAGCCGTTGATCGCGCCGGCGACAGTGCTGAGCGAGGCTCCCGCGGCGACGGTCACGTTGATCGAGGCCGACCCCACGCCGACGGTGAGCGTGCCGCCGGAGGCGACCGTCGTCAGCGTGGTGCTCTTGTACTGGTCGGCGCGCGCGAGATCGGTGATCGACAGCTGGAACGCTCCCGCCGCCGCGCCCGCCGTACGCGTCGCGACCACCTTCGTGCCGTCGCTCGAGTCGACCGACTGTGAGTCGCCCCACGTCGCCACGTCGCGGAGCCCGGTGACCGCGTCCTGCAGGTTCGACAGCCGGGTCTGGACGTCGCGAAGCGCGGTCTGCCGAACCTCCTCGACTGCCTGCTTCTGCTGGATCCGCACCTGCGGGCGCGCCTCGATCGCCAGCAGCTGGGAGACGAGCGTGTTCGTATCCAGGCCCGAGACGAGCCCGCTGACGTTCTGCAGCGGCGCCGCGGAGGGCATGGCTACCCGACCGCGTTGACCGCGAGGCCGCTCGCGCTGCCGCTCGACAGGACGTCGAGCAGGCGCGTGGCCGGGATCTCGCGCAGGAGATCGCCACTGTCGTTGACGACCTGCACGCGCACCGTGCCCGTCCGGTCGTCGACCTCGAAGTGGACGCCGACCTGGCGCGCCGCGAGGTCGCCGATCACCGACGCGGCACGGTCGAGCTCGGAGAGCAGATCGGCCGGTGGCTGTGCCGGGATCTCGTACACCCCCGCCGTTGGGGGCGCTGCCGCGACAGCCTTCAACTGGTTGCGCTCGGCGCCGCCGAAGCGCTCGACTCTCTGGGGTGGGCCGTTACCCGGCCCGACTGCTTCTAGCATGGTTCTCCATCCTTCCCTGGGTGGAATACGCTCCGTTGATCGGCAGCGGCGCCCAGAGGTTTAGACCTCCTCGAGGGAAGCCCGTCAGGCGGCGATCGCCCGGTGGCGGCCGCAGGCCTCGATGACAGCGTGGGCCGGAGCCGCGAGCGGGTCGAGCTCGAGGGCCTGACGGGCGAAAGCGAGCGCATCGCCTGTCTCACCGTCGGCGAGGGCGATCTGCGCTAGGCCGACGAGCGCGTCGGCGTCCGGGGCCTGGTTGACGACGGCGATCCACTCGTCGGCGGCCGATCCCAGAAAGCCGCGCCGGAGATAGGTGCGGGCGAGCTGCTCGCGCCGCTCGCGCGGCGCCATCGCCGTCCGCTCGTACAGCGCGAGGAGCTGCTCGAAGGCGTCGAACTCCTGGACGCGCAGCAGCGCCTCCAGCACGACGAGCGCCGCGTTGCCGGCACCCTCCGAGAGCTCCGGCGGAGCCGGTGCGCCGCGGAGCACCTCGGCCCAGGCGTGGTACAGCTCCAGCTGCGGCTGGTCGACACCCAGAGCCTCGGCACGGCTGAGGGCAGCCGCCAAGGCTTGGCCCTCACCGGGGACGGCGGCGGCAAACAGCATCTCCCCGGCGATGATCGTCGCCACCGGCGACGTAGCAGGCTCGGTTCCGGCCTCGGCGTACGCGTCGTCCCAACGCTTCTGCGAGAGCAACGACTCGACGAGGCCGACCCGTGCCACCGGATTGCCGGGCTGCTTCTGGAGGACGTCCCGGAAGAGCCACTCGGCAGCCGCGACGTGACGGCCTTCGAAGCACGCCGTGGCGAGCAGGAGCCTGGCGCTGGGCTTTGCGACCGGCAGCTCGGCCTCGACGACAGCGGGCTCCAGGCCACGCTGCAACAGCAGGGTCGCGAGCGGCAGCACCGGCGCCACGAAGTCCGGATACTCGGTGAGCGCCTGGCGCAGCAGCGCCTCGGCCTCGTCGCGGCGCCCCTGCTCCTGGCGGAGCTCGCCCAGCAGCATCAGGGCGAGGAACGTGCCCGAGCCCACCGTCGCGGAGTAGGCGGCGGGCGCGTCGCCCAGCTCGAGCAGCCTCTCGGCCAGGCCTGCCGCCTCGTCGATGTCGCCGTCCTCGCGGGCGCAGAGCGCGAGCTCGCCGACGACGTCGGTGTGGTCGGGGTACAGCGCGAGGGCCTCGGCGGCCGCCTCGCGCGCCGCCGTCCGATCGCCCACGTCGCGACGCGCCTTGACCCGGCGCGAAGCAAGCAGCGGCACGAAGCCGATCTGATGCCACGAGTCCTGCTGCTGCACCTCGTTCCAGGCGCGGTCGAAGAGCTTGCGCGCCTGCTCGTAGTCGCCGAGCGCGAGATGCTCGGAGCCGAGGTTGAACCACATGAACGGCGACGGGTTCTCCTTCACCTCGCGCAGCAGCAGCTCGATGTTGCGGCGGGCCTTGTCGCGGCCGGAGATCCGACTCTTGAGGTAGCCGTAGTGGAGGACGCGGATCTGCGTCGGCTCGAACCGCTCCGGCAGGTAGCGCGGCATGTTGCCGGTCTTCTGCTCGTGGATGCGGCCCTCGAAGCGGTACTCGGGCCGGTTGCGCCACATGCGCAGCTGGAGGTCGCTGACCGCCGAGCCGGCCTCGTCGCCGCCGGTGTAGTTGGTGAGGACGACGTAGAAGGCCTCGCGCCAGGTGCGGCTGGTGAGGGAGCGCAGCTCGGCCGCGTCCTCGGGCACGAGGTGCTCGTCGGCGTCGAGGTACACGATCCAGTCGCCGCTGGCGGCGTCGAGGCCGGCGTTGCGCGCATCGGCGAACGAGCCGTTCCAGGGGAAGCGCAGGACGCGGGCGCCGAAGGACTCGGCGATCTCGACGGTGCGGTCGGACGAGCCGGTATCGACGACGATGATCTCGTCGACGGCAGCACGGATCGCCTCGAGGCAGCCGGGGAGCATCTCCTCCTCATCCCTCACGATCATGCACAGCGACAGCGTGAGGCCGGCCGTCGGCTTCGCCTTCCCGGCGAGGCTCGTGGCCCGGGCGCCGAGCGCACGCGCGGCGAGCACCAGCGGCCTCGGCAGCGGCACGACCATGCGGGCCCGCCCGCGCTCGGTGGCGGCGGCAAGGTTCTTCGTGGCGTGCGGCAGCTTCGGGTCGAGCGCGAGCGCGGCCTTGAACAGCGCCTTCGCCCCGGCCGCCTCGCCCAGCTCGTAGAGGAAGACCCCGGCCGCGTTGAGCAGCCCGGGCTCCGCCGGCTCCTCTTCGAGCACGTCGAGCAGCAAGGCCGTCATCTCGAGGAACAGCCGCGCCCAGCCGATCTCCGGCAGTCCCTGTCCACCCGTGGAGACGATCTCGACCGCATGCTTGTGCGCCTGGTGGGCGCGCTGGCGGTCGGCCCAGCCGGCAGTCGGCGCGAGCGCCGCGCGGAGAGCGGCCGGCTGGCCCAGACGGACGGCTGCCGTGACCTCGGCAAGCACCTCGTTGACGTCGGCGCGCCACTCCTCGCGGGAGCGGCCGCTGGCGGCGCCCTGTTCGAGCTGTGCTGAGCGAAGACCCATTAGTGGAACACCTCCATGACGGCGCGGAGCGCGACGGGATCGGAGGCCACGACGACGCGCGCGCGGCGCGGCCGGTGGCCGTTGCCGACGACGACCGCGTCGGCGGCAAACTCGAAGGATTCGAAGCCGAGCAGGCCGGGATGGGCGAGCACGACGTCGGGCAGGCCGGCCGGATCGATCCCGGCGGCGGCCAGCTCGGCGAGGACGAGCGCCGTGGCGCGACCCTCGTCGAGGGCGGGCAGCACGAGCGTGGTGTCGTCGGCCGGCGTGAAGGCGGCGGCGTAGGCGCGCAGCGGGCGGGCCCAGGTGTCGGACTCGTCCCACACCGCGTCGACGGCGAAGAGGACGCGGCGGCGTCCCGGCACGATCGCGGCGGCGACCTGCCGCACCGGGGTGCGCAGCCGCAGCTCGGCGAGTCGGGCGGCCGCGCTGGCGCCGACGGCCTCCCAGCCGAGCGGCTCGGCGTGGGCGCGGGCGGCGGCCGTGCGGGCGGCTCGCAGTGCCGGGTCGGCCGCCTCGCGCAGCACGGCGACGAGGGCGTCCACGTCGGGCTCCAGCAGGAAGCCGCCGTCGGCGAGCGTGAAGTCCTCGGGCAGGGCGCTGGCGGGCAGCGGCAAGCGGCGCGCCGGGATGTACCAGGCGCACGCGTCGGAGGTGAACTCGTCGGTGGGGCCGCCGGCGGTGACGATCACCGGGCGGCCGCAGGCGAGCGCCTCCAGCGCCGGCAGGCAGAAGCCCTCGCCGCGGTACGGCTGGACGAGCACGTCGGCGGCGCGGTAGAGCGACGGCAGCTCGGCGAAGGGCACGTCGTCGTCGACGAACAGCAGCTCGGGCGCAGCCGGGTCGGCGGCGAACGCAGCGATCGCCGAGACGATGTCGGTCTGCCCCTTGTAGGCGCCCTGCGAGCCGACGCCCTTGATGGCCAGGCAGACGTCGTCCTCGCGGCTGAACGCGCGGCCGTACGCGCTGAGCAGCACGTCGATGCCCTTGCGGTAGATCGCGCCGCCGACGTAGAGGAAGACGGTCTGCTTCTGTGTGGCGAGCGGCCAGCGCGGCCCATCCGGGGTGAACAGCTCGAGGTCGACGCCGTTCGGCAGCACCTTGACGATCTCCTCGCAGACGCCCGACTCGACGTAGGCCCGCTTCGAGAACTCCGACGGCGTCCAGACCTCGTCCACCTGGCGGCGGATCGACTCGACCCAGCGCTCCGGGATCCGGCCGAACTCCCACGGCTGGTAGAGCACGAAGGGCCCGCTGGCCGGCGGCGAGAAGCTCGGCGGCCAGTGCTGCGCGACGCCCACGGCGTCGACGACGACGATGTCGCCGGCGGGCGCCGACTGCTGGACGGACTCGCCGCGGTCGCGCAGCGCGCCGACGACGCGGTCGTTGACGATGGCGAGCGAGTGGCCGGAGCCGAACTCGCCGCGCCAGACGCAGGCGACGGGGCGCGAGCGGCGCCAGTGCCAGCGCTCGAGCGCGAGGTCGGCCAGCTCGACGATGCGCGCGGCCACCACCTCCGCGCTGAAGCGCTCGCGCAGGTCCTCGGCGGCCCAGGCGGCGCGCGCGCGCACGGCCTCGCCGCCACGGTGCACGGTGCGCAGGTGCTCGACCACCGAGTCGGGGTCGGGGGCGAACCAGCGGCCGCCCTTCCAGAGGCTCGGGTGCACCGGGTACCACTGCTCGATCTCGACGACCTTGCCCTCGGCGAGCCACGAGTTGCGGTCGTCCATGAAGGCGAGGTTGCCGCTCCAGCGGCTGCCGATCGTGGGCACGCCCATCGCCATCGCCTCCATCAGCGGCCGGCCCCAGCCCTCGCTGCGGCTCGGCAGCACGAACGCATCCACCGACGCGTACAGCCGCGCCAGGTCGGAGGTCGACAGCAGGCGCGTGTCGAGGACGATCGGCGCCGTGCGCCGCCCGTCGAGGTACAGCGCGATCCGCTCCCGGATCGCCTCCTCGGTGACGCCGTGCAGCGTCAGGCACTTGAGCACGAGCGTCACGTCGTCGTCGGGGTCGAAGGCGCGCGCCCAGGCTTCGAGCAGCACGTCCCAGCCCTTGCGGTCGGTGAAGTCGAACGTCGAGAGGAACGTGAAGCCGCGGGCACCGGGAATCGGCAGCGGCGCGGCAGCGGCGCGCCGGAAAAGGTCGAAGTCGAGCGTGCCCGGCAGCACGTGGATGCGGTCGCCGGGAATGCCGCCGCGCTGGAACGTCTCGACGTTGAACGCTGCCGGGACCCAGATCGCATCGACGTCGAGGAGCCTCGGCTGCCAGGAGCGGGGGATGCGATCGGTCTCGAACATGGTTCGCGCGACGTTCGGCCCGGCGACATTGAGCGGCTGCCCGCTCGACGGCTGGTGGTGGTGCACGTAGGCGAAGTCGCCGGTGGGCACCGCGCGCTTGAGCGCCCGCCGCACCACCTGCACCTGCTGCTCGGGCAGGCCGGCGTCCTCCTTGATGAAGCCGAGCTGGCGCGCCGCGACATCGTAGCCACAGCGGTCGAGCGCGCAGAGGAAGCCGCGGGCCTCGTCGGAGTACCCCGACGGGTCGAGCAGCGGCGCAGACCAGACGACGGGAAGCGGGCGGCCCACGACGGCTCAGGCGGCGAGACGGTCGGAGTGGATAGCCAGCTGCATGCGCTCGGTCTCCCAGGCGATGTCCTCGTCGACCATCATCTCGACGAGGCCGTGGAAGTCGACTTTCGGCGACCAGCCAAGCCTGGTGCGGGCCTTCGTGGCGTCGCCGATCAGCAGGTCGACCTCGGCCGGCCGGTAGAAGCGCGGGTCGATCACGACGTGCTGCTCCCAGTCGGTGATGCCGACGCGGCGGAACGCGACCTCAACGAGCTCACGCACGGTGTGCGTCTCGTTGGTCGAGATCACGAAGTCGTCGGGCTCGTCCTGCTGGAGCATCAGCCACATCGCCTCGACGTAGTCGCCGGCGAAGCCCCAGTCACGGCGCGCCTCGAGATTGCCGAGCCGCAGCTCCTGCTGCAGGCCGAGCGCGATGCGGGCGACGGCGCTCGTGACCTTGCGCGTGATGAACTCGTGGCCGCGCAGTGGCGACTCGTGGTTGAAGAGGATGCCGTTGGACGAGTGCAGGCCGTAGCTCTCGCGGTAGTTGACGGTGATCCAGTAGCCGTACACCTTCGCGACCCCGTACGGGCTGCGTGGGTAGAACGGCGTCTCCTCGCTCTGAGGCACCTCCAGCACCTTGCCGTACATCTCGCTCGATGAGGCCTGGTAGAAGCGGATCTCCGGATTGACGCAGCGGATCGCCTCGAGGCAGCGCGTCACGCCGAGCCCGGTGAACTCCCCGGTCTGCACCGGGGTCTTCCATGACTCGGGCACGAAGCTCTGGGCGGCGAGGTTGTAGAACTCCGCCGGCTGCTCGGCCTGCACCGCGTTGATGATCGAGTACTGGTCGCCGAGGTCGCCCTCGACAAGCTTGACGTCGTTCTGCACGCCGAGCCGGGCGAGCCGCTCGAGGCTGGGCGAGGAGCTGCGCCGGACGAGCCCGACGACCTCGTAGCCCTTGCGCAGCAGGAACTGCGCGAGGTACGCGCCGTCCTGGCCGGTGATGCCGGTGACGAGAGCCTTCTTCGGACGGGACATTACTGGGGACGGTCCTTTCCGCACCGCGGCTGGGGAGGCCGGGTGCTCAGGCGGATCGACGACACCGGGTTGATCGACGCGTAGGCACGGGCCTTTAGGCGCGGGCACGGGCACGGGCACGCGAACGGGCACAGGCACGGCATCAGGCGGGCGCCTTCTGCACGACGAGGCCGATGGAGGTGCTGACGAAGCCCTGCAGCAGCAGCCGCAGGTGCGGGCTCTGCGTGTACGGCGGCACGTCGACGTGGAGATCGCCGGGCAGGGTGCCCTCGGTGTAGTCGAGGCAGATCCGGTGGCCCTGCGCGGTGACACGCTGGGCGAGCCGGTCGATGTCGCGGCGGCGGAAGATCACGCAGCCGCCCTCGAACACGGTGTCATCGTTCGACGACAAGTTGAACTCGGTGGTGTGCACGGCGATGCCGCCGGGCTTCAGCAGCTTCAGCGACTCCTCGACGAAACGCAGGCCGTGCTCGATCGAGCCGAGATGCTCGAAGCAGCACGACGACCAGGTGAAGTCGAAGCCGCCATGCAGATCGGGCGAGATGGCGTTCATGTCCTCGACCCGGAACGACACGCGCCGGCGGAACTCGTCGGGCGGGCAGAGGCCGAGCTTGTTGAGCTGGTCGATCCCCTGCGCGTGCTGGTTCCCGTTCTGCCAGCCGGACGCGACCGCCGCGTCGAGGCCGAGGTCGCTGGCGACGACCTCGCTGCCGTAGCGGGCGAACAGAGCGGGCAGCGGCTCGGAGCCGACACCGAAGCCGATGCCGCGGCGGCCCGGCGCGAGCAGGCCGCGCTCGTGCAGCACCTTGCAGATGAAGACGTACTCCCACTGCTTGCGATGCCTGGCCGGCTGCTGGCCGAACTCGCCGCACCAGAACGCGTAGTCCTCGGTGAGGAGCTGCTCCTCGTTACAGAGGCGCGAGCGCTGGCGGCCAGGCAGCTCCTCGTAGAGCGGCAGCAGTGGCCCGACCGGGTCGGGTGAGAGCACCGAGAGCCGCTGCTCGCCCGTCGTGGCCGGGTCGACGACCATGAGAAAGCGAAACGCGCCGGGCACCGGGCGGTGCGTGAACACGACGTCGACGAGCTCGGCGATGTCCTGCTCGGCGGGGCCACCGGCAGGCGCGGCCACGGCGACGAGGTCGAGGCCCTGCCGGGAAAGTCGGGCGGGCGCGCCGAGCGCGTCGAGCCGCCCATCGAGCGCGTGCTGCTCCCAGTCGATGCCGAGCACGACGAGCGTCGCCGGCTTGCCCGAGTACGTCGACGTGAACGCAGTGAGCAGATCGGGAAACAGGAGCAGCTCGTCCGCGAACGCGAGCACGGTGATCGGCTCGACCGGCACAGGGAGCGCCTCGGGCCGCCCGCCCTCGCCCACGAGTTCGCCGCTGAGCAGGGTCAGCTCGCCGAAGCCCGCCCCGTCGAGCAGCAGCTGCGGGCCGTCGCGGAGGTCGCGCGTATCGACGAAGATCGCATGGCCGTGCGCGGTGCGGGTCAGCATCCGGTGATCGCCGAGATAGGCCGTGCGAGGGCGGGACTCGCTGCTCATTGCAGGCTCTCCTGGGGGGGGAGACGGGGACGCACCCGTATTCGTCGGCTGCGCGCCGGACTTGAGCGGTTACGAGCAGCTGTGGGTGGTGGTCGCCCTAGCGGGCGGCGACGATGTCGACCGCGGCCGCGAGCTCGTCGACCGTGAATGGCTTCTGCAGGAACACCGAGCCCGGGAACTGGCCGACGGGCAGCCAGCCGGCGTCGTACCCCGAGGTGAAGACCACGCCGAGCTTGGGACGCCGCGCCAGCAGCCGCCCCGCCAACTCGGGGCCTTGCAGGCCTGGCAACGTGATGTCGGTGACCAGCACGTCGACCGTGCTGCGACCGTCGCCGGCTGCCTCGAGCGCCTCGCCGGCGGAGGCTGCCTCCACGACGATGTGGCCGGCCTGCTCGAGTACCTCGCGCTCGATGTGACGGACGACCGGCTCGTCGTCAACGACGAGCACGACCAGGGGGCGCACCCGCGGGGGGGCCAGCGTCGCAGCGAGCCGGCCGGCCACGGTCACGCGATGATCGACTGTCGAAGGGCCTTGGCGACCGCCTGCGTGCGCGTGTCGGCGTCGAGTTTCTCCATCGCCTTGCGGACATGCGTACGCACGGTCTCCGGGGAGATGAATAGCCTCCGGCCGATCTCCTCGTTCGAGTGGCCGTCGGAGAGCAGGCGCAGCACCTCGCGCTCGCGCTGCGTGATCGTCGGCGTGCGGGCGCCCGACTGGGCGGCTGCCATCGCGCCGGCTAGCACCGGGTCGACGTACAGGCCGCCGCCCGAGACGGTCTCGACGGCCCGAATGAGATCGTCGAGCGGCGCCTCCTTCAGCAGGAAGCCGCGGGCGCCGGCGTCCAGCGCCTCCGTCAGCAGCGTCCCCTCGCCGAAGGCGGTGTAGAGCAAAATGCCCGTGCCTGGGCTCGTGCGCTGCGCGCGACGTGTCACCTCGATCCCATTGAGACGGGGCATCCGCAGATCGATCAGCGCGACGGACGGCTTGTGCAGCGCGATCAGGGCGGCAGCCTCCTCGCCCTCGCGGGCGCGCCCGACCACGACGATCCCGTGCTCCTCGAGCAGGTCGCACACCGTCTTGGCCGTCGCGGGATGATCGTCAGCGACGATGCAGGTCAGGGGGGCTTTAAGTTGTGACGCCACTTGCACTCACCGATTCCACTGCCGACCGCTGCCGCAGCGGCCCACGCCGACCCTCTCCGGTCTGCCGTGAGTAGGTTTCCCCCACCGCCGCGGTGGGGCGATTACTGCCTGTGCGCTGGCACCATACCCTGTTCTGTCAACAATCGTAATCAGCAAGAGTGATCAGCCATCTCGATCTCGATGCCTTCTTCGCTGCCGTCGAGGAGCTGGAGGATCCGTCGCTGCGTGGCAAGCCGCTCGTCGTCGGCGGTGACCCCCGGAGCCGGGGCGTCGTGGCTACGGCGAACTACGCCGCGCGCCACTACGGCATCCGCTCGGCGATGAGCAGCGCCGAGGCGCTCCGCCGGTGCCCCGGCGTGATCTTCGTCCCGCCACATATGTCGCTGTACGTCGAGTACTCGCACGCGGTTTGGCAGGCCGTGCGCGAGATTATCCCGGTGGTCGAGCAGGTCGGCATCGACGAGGGCTACCTCGATCTGGCGAGCGTCGATCCCGACCCTCGGCAGGCGCGCGCGCTCGCCGAGGCGGTGCAGGCGGCGGTGCGCGCGGCGACGAGCCTGTCGTGCTCGCTAGGGGTGGCGAGCTGCAAGGTGGTGGCGAAGGTGGCGAGCGACCGGCGCAAGCCGGGTGGCCTGACGGTGGTGCCGCCGGGGCGGGAGGCGGCCTTTCTCGCGCCGCTCGACGTGCGCACGCTGCCAGGGATCGGACCGCGCGCGGAGGAGCGCCTGCGCGCGGCCGGGGTCGACACTGTGGGTGCGCTCGCCTCGCTCGACGGCGCGACGCTGGGTGCGCTGATCGGCGGCAAGCTGGGCCTGATGCTGCGCGACCGCGCCCGCGGCATCGACCCTCGGCCCCTGGAGACGTCGGTCGAGCGCATCTCGATCGGCCACGAGGAGACGTTCGAGCGCGACGTCAGTGACCGCGAAACACTCTACGCCGAGCTGCAGCGGATGGCGGCGCGGGTGGCGGCGCGGCTCGCCGTCCGCGGGGACGCTGCGCGCACCGTCACCACAAAGGTGCGCTACCAGGACTTCTCGATCCGCTCGCGCTCCGTCACGCTGGCCGCCGGCATCGACACCGCCGACGAGATCGCCGGGCACGCCTGTGCGCTGCTCGACCGGGCCCTCAGCGACCGGCCGGGCGCGCTGCGCCTGGTCGGGGTCAGCGTCTCCAGCCTGGAGCCGTTTCGCCAGCTGCCGCTCGGCTGAGATGCGGCGACTGGAGGCTTGACGTGAATTGGCGCCCCTGACGGAGCTGCCCCGGGCCAAGCCGGGGCTTCACGGCGTCCGGAGGCCGGGCCCGGGGCCCGGGTGAGGAACGACGGGGCGTCACGGCGCCGCGCCCGGGACGGCAACCGGTGCCGCGCCAAGTCACATCAAGCCTCTAGGATCGGGCGCATGGCCATGCCTTCCAGCCTCGAGATCGCCCAGGCCGCCCGCCTCCGCCCCGTCGCCGAGATCGCCGGCGCGCTCGGCCTCGGCGACGACGAGTGGGAGCCGTACGGACGGTTCAAGGGGAAGATCGACCTGTCGGTGATCGAGCGGCTCGCCGACCGGCCCGACGGCAAGCTCGTCTGCGTCACCGCCATCACGCCGACGAAGAGCGGCGAGGGTAAGACGACGACGTCGGTTGCGCTCACGCAGGGGCTGGGCAAGATCGGCCGCAACCCGGTGCTGTGCCTGCGCGAGGCGTCGCTCGGCCCGGTGTTCGGCGTGAAGGGCGGCGCGGCCGGCGGCGGCTACGCGCAGATCGTGCCGATGGAGGATCTGAACCTCCACTTCACCGGCGACATCCACGCGATCACCGCCGCCAACAACCTGCTCGCCGCGATGCTCGAGGCGCACCTGCTGCACGGCAACGCGCTCGGCATCGACCCCCAGTCGATCAGCTGGCGGCGCTGCCTGGACATCAACGACCGCTCGCTGCGCCAGCTCGTGCTCGGCCTCGGCGGCAAGGTCAACGGTATCCCGCGCGAGACCGGCTTCGACATCACGGCCGCCTCCGAGGTGATGGCGATCATGGCGGTAGCGCGCGACCTCCGGGACCTGCGGCGGCGGCTGGGCGCGATCACGGTGGGCTCGACCTACGGCGGCGCCCCCGTCACCGCCGAGCAGCTGCGCGCGGCCGGCTCGCTGACGGTGCTGCTGAAGGAGGCGATCAAGCCGAACCTCGTGCAGACGTTGGAGGGTCAGCCGGCGATTCTCCACTGCGGCCCGTTCGCCAACATCGCGCACGGCAACAACTCCCTCGTCGCCGACCGCGTCTCGCTGAAGCTCGGCGACATCGTGGTTACCGAGGGCGGCTTCGCCTCCGACCTGGGCATGGAGAAGTTCCTCAACATCGTGTGCCGCGTGGGGGCGCTGCGGCCGAGCGCGATCGTGCTGGTGGCGACGGCACAGGCGCTGGAGCACCACGGCGGCGAGGCCGGCGGCGGCCTGCCGGCGATCGAGCGTGGCGCGGCGAATCTGGCCCGTCACATCGGCATCGTCAAGAGCTTCGGCCTGGAGGCCGTCGTCGCGGTGAACCGCTTCCCCGGCGACACCGACGAGGAGGTCGCGCTGGTGCGGCGGCTCGGGCTCGAGCTGGGCGCGCACGCAGCCGAGCTGAACGAGGGCTTCGAGCGCGGCGGCGACGGCGCAACGGCGCTGGCCGAGGCCGTGCTGTCGGCCTGCGAGCAGCCGTCGTCGTTCCAGTTCACGTATCCCGACAGCGCCCCGATCGAGGAGAAGATCCGCGCGATCGCGACGACGGTGTACGGCGCCGACGGCGTCACCTTCCTGCCCGCAGCGCAGGCCCGGCTGAAGGAGTACACGGCCGCAGGCTACGGCGAGCTGCCGATCTGCATGGCCAAGACGCACCTCTCCCTCTCGGACGACCCGACGAAGCTCGGCGCGCCCACCGGCTTCACCGTGACCGTGCGCGACATCCGCGCCTACACCGGCGCCGGCTGGCTCGTCGCGCTCTGCGGCGACATGCAGTCGATGCCGGGCCTTGGCAAGGAGCCGGCGGCGGTGCACATCGACATCGACGAGAACGGCAAGACGGTCGGGCTCTTCTAGTGTCGATCGAGCGGCTCGGCATCGGCGAGCTGCTGGCGCAGCTCGCGACCACGGGGCCAGGGCCGCGAGCCGGATCGGGCGCGGCAGTGGCCGCCGCGACGGGCGCGGCGCTTGCCGAGGGCGCCTGCCGGGTGTCGAGCGCGCGCTGGGCCGATGCCAACGCGGCCGGCGACCGGCTGGCCGGGCTCCGTGCCGAGCTGCTGCGGCTCGCCGACGAGGATGCGGCGGTAGTGAGCGCGGCGATCGCTGCTGGGCACGTCGTGCCGGCGGCCGGGCCGCCGCTGGCGATCGCCGAGCACGCCGCCGAGACGGCAGAGCTGGCGGCACTCGCCGCGATCCACGGCAAGCGCACCGTCCGCGGGGACGCGCTGGCCGGCTCCCTGCTCGCGGAGGCGGCGGCGCGCGGCGCCGCCAATCTCGTCGCGGTCGATCTGGCCGACCGCAGCAACCCGGCGGTCGCCCGCGCCCGCTGGGCGGCCGAGCGGGCCACGGCCGCGGCCGAGCGCGCCTGGCGCGCGGCGC
>JANXXF010000384.1 GCA_025350775.1 Actinomycetes bacterium | reverse complement strand
GAGCGATAGCGCAGCTTCGCTCTCCCGCCGTCGCCGCGCGCGTGCAGGCTAGCTCGCGCGGATTCGCGCTCGAGCTGGATGAGCCGGCGTACGGCGTCGCGCGCGGGCAGGTGGCGGCGCTCTACGACGGCGACGTCGTCGTCGGCGCCGGCGTCGTCACCGCGTCCCGCTGACCGGATCTCGCATCTAAGCTACGGTCGTGCCTATCGCTTTCTCCCTGAACGATCTCGGTGACCTTGCCCTCGCGGTGTTCCTGATCGCGCTCGGCGCCGGCCTCCTCTACGCGTTCTTCCAGCTCGGCGAGCTGTTCCATCGGCTGGCGCACCTCATCAGGGGTGCCGAGCGGGAGGTGCTGCCGGTGATCGCCAAGGTCGGTGGCACGGTCGACCGCATTAACGACCAACTGCTGAAGGTCGACACCATGAGCGACAGCGCCGTCGATGCGGTCGAGAGCGTCGACCGGGCCGTGCGCGCGGTGAGCTACGGCGTCGCGACGCCGGTGCAGAAGGCCGTCGGCCTCATCACCGGGCTGAAGTTCGGCGCTGCATCGCTGCGCGTCGACCGCGACTGGCGCGCCGCCGTCGTCCAGGCGAAGGAAGCCGCGGCACGCCGCGAGCGCGATTTCGTCGACGAGATCGGCCGCGGCGGCGGATCGGCGGGTGGCGCCCCCGGTGACTCCGGCGCCGGCACCCCGCCTGCGGTCTGACGGCTCCGGCGCTGATGGCCCGTGCGACGCCGGTACGATCCGCGCCCATGCGCACGTCCGCCGAGATCCGCGAGGGCTTCCGCTCCTACTTCGAGTCGAAGGGGCATCTGCGGTACCCGTCTGGCTCGCTCGTCCCCGCGACGTACGACCCGTCGGTGCTGCTCACCACAGCCGGCATGCAGCCACTCAAGCCGTTCTTCCTCGGCCTGGCCGAGCCGCCCGGGCCGACGCTGACGACCGTGCAGAAGTGTTTCCGCACGACCGACATCGATGAGGTCGGCCAGACCGCACGGCACCTCACCTTCTTCGAGATGCTCGGCAACTTCTCGTTCGGCGACTACTTCAAGGATGGCGCCATCGAGCACGCCTGGGAGTTCGTCACCGAGCACCTGCAGCTCGACCGCGAACTGCTCTGGGCGACCGTGTTCGCCGGCGATCCCGAGCTAGGCCTCGGCCCCGACGAGGTGGCGATCAGGGGCTGGGAGCGGATGGGCGTGCCCGCCGAGCGCATCGTCCGGCTGCCGCGCTCCGACAACTTCTGGCAGGCCGGCCCGACCGGCCCCTGCGGCCCCTGCTCCGAGCTCTACTTCGACCGTGGCGCCGCTCAGGGCTGCGGCCGCCCCGAGTGCGCACCCGGCTGCGAGTGCGACCGCTACCTGGAGTTCTGGAACCTCGTGTTTATGGAGTTCGAGCTGCACGGCGACGGCTCGCTGACGCCGCTGCCCCGCCAGAACATCGACACCGGCATGGGCGTCGAGCGCACCTCGGCGATCCTCCAGGGCGTCTACTCGGTGTACGAGACCGATGGCTTCCGGGCGATCATGCAGTGGGTCGAGGCCGAGACGGGCACGAGCTACGGCACCGACGAGATCGCGACCAAGGCCCACCGCGTGCTGGCCGATCACGGCCGCGCGATGACCTTTCTCGTCGCCGACGGCGTCACCCCGAGCAACGAGGGCCGCGGCTACGTGCTGCGCCGCGTCATCCGGCGTGCCGTGCTCCAGGGCAACCGCATCGGCTTGACGGCCCCGTTCCTGGCCCGCCTCGCCGATGTCGTGATCGAGCAGATGGGCGCGGTCTACCCCGAGCTCACGCAGAACCGCAAGGACGTGCACGCCGTGCTGACGGCCGAGGAGGAGCGCTTCTCGCTTACCCTCGCCCGCGGCCTCAAGCTGTTCGAGGAGCGGGCCACCGGCGACGTCGTCACCGGCGACGACGCCTTCCTCCTGCACGACACGTACGGCTTTCCCGTCGAGCTGACGACCGAGCTGGCGCGCGAGCGCGGCATGGGGGTGGACATCGACCGCTTCCAGCAGCTGATGGGGGAGCAGCGCGAGCGGTCGCGGGCGGGCGCGGGGGAGAAGGGCGACCAGCGCGCCGCCGACCTGGCCCGCGCCGCCGGCTTCACCACGCAGTTCGTCGGCTACGAGCGGACCGAGGTGCTGACGCAGATCGGGGCGCTCGAGGAGCTCGGCGACGGCCTCTTCCTGGCGAAGCTGCGCGAGAGCCCGTTCTACGTCGAGTCGGGCGGCCAGGTCACCGACGCGGGCGCGATCGAGGGCGAGGACGGCCGCCGGGCCGAGCTGCGCCAGGCCTTCCGCTTCGAGAGTGACCAGGCGCTGCTGTTCGAGGGCGCCGGCTTCGCAGCCGGCGACCGCGTCAAGGCCGTCGTGCCGCGGGCCGTGCGCTTCCCCACGGAGGCGAACCACACGGCGACGCACCTCCTGCATGAGGCCCTACGCCAGGTGCTGGGCGACCACGTCAAGCAGGCAGGCTCGTCCGTGCGGCCCGACAAGCTGCGCTTCGACTTCACACACGGCGCCGCGCTCACCGCCGACGAGCGCACCCGCGTCGAGGCGATCGTCAACCGGGCCGTGTTCGAGAACCGGCCGGTGCGAACCTACGAGACGCCGATCGCCGAGGCGCGCAAGCTCGGCGCGCAGATGCTGTTCGGCGAGAAGTACGGGGAGATCGTGCGCGTCGTCGACGTCGAGGGCTGCTCGCGCGAGCTGTGCGGCGGCACCCACGTGCGCGCCACCGCCGAGATCGGTCCGTTCGCGATCCTCTCCGAGGGCTCGGTCGGGTCGGGCGCACGGCGCATCGAGGCCGTCACCGCCGGCGACGCGTACGCGTACCTGCACGCGCGCTCCGTCGAGGTCGACGAGCTGCGCGGCGAGCTGGAGAAGCTGCGCAAGGAGCTGAAGAAGCGGCCTGCAACCGGGGCCGGTGGCGCGGGCGCGGCGGGCGCGGGCGGCGGCGCCGATGCTGTGGCCACGCTGCTCGCCGGCGCCAAGCAGGCCGGTGGCGTCACCGTCGTGGGCGCCGACCTCGGCGAGCTCGACGGCGACGCGCTGCTCGAGCTGTGTGACCGTGTGAAGCAGAAGGCCCAGCCGGCCGCAGTGGTGCTCGGCGCGGCCAGCGAGGGCCGTGTAACGATCGTCGTCAGCGTGGACGCGTCGCTGCCCGGCCGCGGCGTCGACGCCAGCGAGATCGTGAAGGTCGCGGCTGCCCTCGTGGGCGGCGGCGGTGGCGGCCGGCCGACGATGGCGCGGGCCGGCGGCAAGGATCCTGCGCAGATCGGCGCGGC
>JANXXF010000372.1 GCA_025350775.1 Actinomycetes bacterium | reverse complement strand
GCGGCGCCTGCCGAGCCGACGAATCCGAGCGCGGCGAAGACCACGGCCAGGACTCCCAGTAGCTTCTTCATCAGACCCACTCTCCCTGGATCGAGGTTTCGTCGCCCCAGGAGCCCTCCCCTGAGTCAACCGGCACAAGCGTACTCCTGCCACTGTGCGCCCGCAAGAGCGCCGCCGGGCCGCTCAGACGAACAGCGTGAGGTCGGGCACGCGCTCGCCGCGCAGCGTCGCCAGGTCGACCTCGGCGCAGCGGATGCCGCGCGACTCCGCCAGCACGACCGCCTGCGGCTTGAACTTCTGCGCGGCCAGGATGCCGCGGCAGCCGGCCAGCGCCGGGTCGAGCCGGATCCGCTCGAGGTAGCGGCTGATCTGCTCGACTGCCTCGATCGTGCCGACCCGCTTGATCTCGACCGCCACCCACTCGTCGTCCTCGTCCCGGCACATCAGGTCGACCGGGCCGATGTCGGTCATCCACTCGCGCTTCACCAGGCGCAGCTCCTCGCCCAGCGCCGCCGGCTGCGCCGCCAGCTCGAGCTGCAGGTCACGCTCGACGCCGTCCTTCTCCAGCCCGGCCGCCTCGCCCATCTCGTGGGCGACGTCGCTGAGGATCTCGATCAGGCGGATCTCGAGGCGATCCTCGGTCTTGCCGGCGCGCTTGCGCACGATGATCACGCCGGCCTGCTCGTCCACCTCGATCGCTGTCGGCGGCGTCATCCAGTTGAGCGGCTTGTAGCCGCCGGCATCGGCGTGGACGAGCACGGAGCCGTCGTCCTTGAGCATCAGCAGGCGCGTCGACTCGGGCAGGGTGGCGGTCAGCCGGCCGGTGTAGAGGACTTCGCAGCGGGCGACGATGAGGCGCATGGAGTGGCCACCGTATCGGCTTGGCCGGACATGTCCGATGGGGCCGGCGTGAGCTGCCGGGGCGGCCGTGTCCTGCTGCAGTGCGCGACCCTGTTCCCGGGCGCCTTCTCGAACCTACCCTCCACGCCGCCCTGGAGGGTGAGTTCGCTGAGGGCGGCGCAAGAGCAGGGGGCCTCCGGCCTGGCAGCCGTTGCTCAGCCCGCGCCGCCGCCCGCCAGCGCCGGCACCCGCTGCTGCAACCTGGCGAGCACCCAGTACAGCGCCGCCGCCACGCCGAAGCCCCAGGCGGCCTTCGACAGGCTGTGCGGCATCACGTAGTAGACGACAATGGCCACCGCGATCGCCACGGCTGCGGCGACGTTGACGCCGGCGAAGTAGCGGTACGGCCCGCGCGGGTCGTAAAGCCCGTCCACGTCGATCCGCTGACGCTTGACGACGAGGTAGTCCACCATCACGGCGCCCGCGAGCGGCGCCGAGACGTTGCCGAGGTTCGTGATCCAGTCGGCGGCCGAGGTGAGCAGGTCGGGCTGGGACGAGAGCGCGACGGCGACGACGGCCCCGATCGCGGTCGCGATGATCCGGCCGAGGCGCGGCACCGCGTTCGCCAGCGACATGCCGACGTTGTACGCGTTGATGATGTTGACGCCGGTCGACTGGACGATCACCGCCACCAGCAGAAACGCGAGCACGGCCTTGCTGCCGGTGAGCCCCGCGCCCACCTCGAAGGGGTTCTTGACGGCGCCGACCGCGACCGCTCCGAAGCCGCCGACGAACGTCACGATCACGGCGCTCAGCAGCGCCGAGGTGTAAAGGCCGATGTCACTGTCGCGGCGCGAGCGCGTGTAGCGCGAGAAGTCGGCGATGCTGGGCAGGAACGTCAGCTGCGACCCGATGACGAGCGTCACGTACGCCGAGAAGTGCACCCAGGTGAGGTGGTGCCCCGGCGAGTCGAACACGTGGCCGACGGCGAAGCGCGGGTCGTCGCTGCGGACGAAGAGGACGATGATGACAACGAGGAAGGCGATGGCGAGCGGCAGGATCACCTTCGTCGCATAGCGCAGCACGTCGAAGCCGAGCACCGCCAGGATCGCGTGGAAGGCGCCGAGCACGAGCGCCACCGGCACGACGCGCAGATGCCAGCCGGCGAGCGCCAGGGCGAGCGCCTGCACGGCGAACGCCGTCGTCACCGCCTGCACCGCGAACCAGTAGAGCGCAGCCACCGTGCGGTAGCCGGACGAGAGCACGCGCGCTCCCCAGAAGCCGAGGAACGCGCGCATCCCGACCTGCCCCGGGATGCCGTAGTCGGAGCCCATGTGCGCGGCTGTCGCGAGGATCGCGTACGAGAACAGCTGCCCCACGGTGAGCCCGGCCACGGCCCACCACAGCGGCAGGTTGAAGGTGACGACGCCGATCGCGCCCATCACGAAGTAGAGGGGGTTGATCCCGAACGCGAAGTTGATCGCGAACAGGTCGACCCAGGTACCGGTGCGCTGCTCGCGCGGTACCGGCTGGATCCCGAGTTCCTCGACGGCCGGCATGGGTCAGCCAGCCTACCGCGCTGGCGGCGCGGCCGATGCCGCTACGGCATCAGTCGATGACGGTGCCGTGCACCATCAGGGCTTCGGCCACGAACTCCGACCACTCGCTGAGCAGCTGCACGAACTCGGGCTTCGCCCCGAGCGCCCGGTACTCGTCGAGATTGGTGATGTCGATCACCTCGAGATGGCTGTACGGCGACGAGCCCTCCCCCGAGAGCGTGCCGTCGATGCGCGTGACGGTGTAGGCGAGGATGGCGCCCTGGGCGCGCGCGATCGGGTAGTCGACGCGCCGGATCCACGCCTCGTAGTCGTCGGGGTCGACGCCGGGGTGGAGCTTGTTGATGAAGAAGACGCGCTGGGCCATGGGTGCTCCTCGGGTCGGGCCGGGCTGGATCGGGTCAGAGGCGGGGGAGGACGTCGCGGGCGGTGCGCTCGAGCACCTCTTCGCCACGGTCGAGCGGGAAGAGCCAGAGGCCGATCGCGTCGGAGCCGGCGGCGAGAAACGCCTGCAGCTTCGCGGCGCACTCGGCCGGGGTACCGGCGATCGCCATGGCATCGATCCAGGCGTCGGGCAGCTCGCGGGTGAGCAGCTCGAGGCCGCCGCGCGCCAGCTTCTCCTGCACCTCGGCCTGGATGCCGAGCACCTCGGTGAGGGCATTGTCGGGCATCGCCGCGAGGTAGAAGGCGACGGCGTCGCGAACGGCTGCGCGGGCGGTGGCCGGGTCGTCGTCGACGGCGTAGAGGACGTACGTGACGACGCGGTGCGGCCCGCCCGTGCGGCCGGCGGCGGCCTGGCCCTCGGCGATGCGCTCGCGCGCCCAGCGAATGTACTCGACGCTGGCGAGGACCGAGAGGACGGTGCCGTCGGCAAGCTCGCCCGAAAGCTGCAGCCCCTTCGGCCCGACGAGGCCTGTGTAGATCGGCAGGCGCTCCGCCGGCCTGTGGGTGAGGACGACCTCGTCGAAGCTGAAGAGCGCACCCTGCTCGGTGACGGTCTCGCCGTCGAGCAGCCGGCGCAGGGCGGTGACGCACTCGCGCAGCGCCGTCAACGGCGAGCGCGGCCGGAGCCCCAGCTGGTCGAGCCAGAACGGCACCCCGAGGCCGACGCCCGGCAGGAAGCGGCCGGGGAAGAGACGCGAGAGCGTCGCGCACTCCATCGCCAGCAGCGCCGGGTGGCGTGTGACCGCGGAGGCGATGCCGAGGCCCAGCGGCAGCTCGCGCGTGGCGCCCAGCGCCGCCGCGATCCCGGCGAAGGCCCCGGTGAAGAAGCAGTCCTCCGAGAACCACAGCTCGCCGTAGCCGAGCTCCTCGGCGCGGCGGGCGGTGGCGACGATCTGCTCGGGCGGCATGTGGCTGCCGAGGACGACGCCGATGGGGGAGCGGCCACCGGTCATGCGGGCGGGGCGGGGGAGGCTCCGGCCACGCCCGCGGTGGCGAGGACGGCGTCGACGATGGTCTGGTAGCCCGTGCAGCGGCAGAGATTGCCGGCCAGCGCCTGCCGCACCTCGTCCTCGCTGGGGTCGGGCGTCGTGGCCAGGAGGGCCGTGGCCGAGATGAGCATGCCCGGCGTGCAGAAGCCGCACTGGACGCCGCCGTGCTCGAGCAGCGCCTGCTGCAGCCCGCTCAGCCGGTCGGCGCGGCCGAGGCCCTCGACGGTGGTCACGCTGCGGCCGTCGGCCTGCACCGCGAGGTAGCTGCACGAGTTCACGGGGCGGCCATCCAGCAGCACCATGCAGGCGCCGCACTCGGAGTCGTCGCAGCCCTCCTTGGCGCCGGTCTGGCCGGCCTCGGCGCGCAGCAGCGAGAGCAGCGAGCGCGTCGGCTCGATCGCGGCGGCAACCGGGATGCGGTTGACGGTGAGGGTGACGGCGACGGGTGCCACGGCGAGGATCAGGGGCTCCACTGGTTGGACGACGGGATCGGGGCGGCAGCGTGGTCGCCGCGGGCGCGGGCGACGGCGGCGGCGAGGGCGCGACGCACGGCCACGGGCACCTGTGCGAGGCGGTAGACGTCGGAGGCGCGCACGTCGCTGATCGGTGAGGCGACGGCGGCCGCGAGGCCGGCGGCCGCGGCGAACGCCTCGTCGGTCGGGGCGCGGCCGGCGAGGGCGGCGGCGACGCCAGGCACCTCGACGCAGGTTGGCGCGACGGCGGTGAGCGCAACGCGAGCCGCGGCAAGGGTGCCGTCGGCGGCCAGCGTGACGAGCGCGGCGGCGCCGACGACGGCGATCTCCATGGCGCGGCGGTACTGCAGGCGGACGTAGGCGGAGCCGGTGGTGGAGGCGCCGTCGGCACTGCCCGGCGCCGGCAGGCGCACCGCGACGACGAGCTCGCCGGGGTGCGCGGTCGTGCGGCCGGGGCCGGCCAGGAAGGCGCTCACAGCGACCCGACGCGTGCCCGCAGGCCCGGCCAGCTCGAGCTCGGCGCCGTGCACGAGCAGCGGTGAGCCCAGCTCCATGGCCGGCGAGGAGTTGGCGATGTTGCCGCCGACGGTGCCGGTGCCGCGCGTCGCCGGCGAGCCGACGATCGCCGACGCATCGGCGAGCGCGGCAAAGTGGCGGCGAACCACTGCGTGCCCGGCAAGCTCGGCGTGGGTGACGAGCGCGCCCAGCCGCAGGCCGCCGCCCGTCGGCTCCTCGATCCCGCGCAACTCCTCGACGCCGTGGATCGCGACCAGTGCGGCTGGCCACTCCTGCTTGCCTGACCGAACCGCCACGACGAGATCCGTGCCGCCGGCCACGACGACGGCCCCGGGCGTCGTTGCGAGCAGTGCCACCGCCTCGGCTACCGTGCGCGGCGCCCCGTACGTGGTCATGCCTCGGCCACGCTGTCGGTCGACGCAGTCGCTGCGTCGGCGGCGATCCCGTTCGCCGCTGCCCACACGCGCTCCGGCGTCATCGGCAGACGCCGCACCCGGGCGCCGGTCGCCCGCGCGATCGCGTTGCCGACAGCGCCTGCCGGCGGCACCACGGGCGGCTCGCCGACCCCCTTCATCCCGTGCGGCGTCCCCTCGGCCAGGCTGCCCTCGACGAAGGCGACGCGGAAGCGCGGCGCGTCGGCGGCCGTCTGCAGCTTGTAGTCGAGCAGCTGCGGGTTGAGCTGGCGGCCGTCAGGCCCGTAGCTGGTGCCCTCCGACAGGGCCAGGCCGATGCCCTGCAGCGAGCCGCCCTCGACCTGGCCGCGGGCGCCCGCCGGGTTGACGACGAAGCCGTAGTCGTGCACCGCCGTGTGCTCGAGCACACGGGCCACGCCCGTCTCCCGGTCGACCCGCACCCGTGAGATGTGACAGGTGAACGAGGGCGACCCGAACGCCCCGAAGAAGCCGCGGCCGGAGCAGGCAGAGAGGTCGTGCTCGGGTAGTGGGGGAGGCGTTCCGGAGCCGCTGCCGAGCAGCAGTTCGCCGCCGTGGGCGCGCGCAGCGAGCGCCGCGATCACGACCGAGCGGGAGGGCGCGTCCTTGGCGCGGACGACGCCTGCTGCCAGCTCGAGGTCGGCGGGGGCGACGTCGAGCAGGTCGCTGGCCAGGGCGAGCAGCTGCTCGCGTACCTCGGCGGCGGCGGCCACGACGGCGCGGCCGTTGTTGATCGTCGTCTGGCTGCCCTGGCTGCCCATGTCCCAGGGGCCGGCCGCGGTGTCCTGGTGGAGGACGGAGAACTGGCCGGGCTGCATGCCCAGCTCGCGGGCCGCCAGCAGTGGCAGGGCCATGACGGCGCCGCTGCCGTTCTCCTGGGCGCCGGTGATGATGGTGCCGGAGCCGTCGGCGTTCAGCTTGACGTACGCGCCCGAGGGGGCGGGCACGCTCGGCCACCACGAGCAGGCGACGCCGAGCGCCTCGCCGTCGGGGAGGCGGGCCGCGCCTCCATCGTCTCCCCAGCCGGCGAGGGCGACGGCGCGCTCCAGGCACTCGACTGCCGCAGGGTTGCGGAAGAGCTGGCCCGTCGGCCCTGTATCCCCGTCGGTCACGAGGTTGCGCCGCCGGAACTCGACCGGGTCGAGCCCGACGCGCTCGGCCAGCACGTCGGTGTGCTGCTCGACCGCCCAGCACAGCTGCGGCCCGCCCGGCGCGCGCACGGAGCCGGCGGGGGTGCGCGTCGTGTAGGCGGTGTGCGAGGTGGCGTGGAAGTTCGGGATGCGGTACGGGCCGGCTGCCGTCATCAGCGCGAGCTCGGTCGAGTAGAGCGAGTCCGAGGTGTAAGCCCCGCCGTCGAGGACGATGCGGGCGCGGCGCGCGGTGATTGTGCCGTCGTTGCGCACGCCCGTCTCCAGGTCGATCGCGATCGGGTGGCGGGTCTTGTCGGTGGCGAGGAACTCCTGGCGGCGCGACAGCTGGAGCAGCACCGGCCGGCCCGCGGCACGCGCCAGCACGGCAGCATGCGCCTCGAAGTGGAAGTCGCACTTGCCACCGAAGCCGCCGCCCAGCGTCGGCACCACCACGCGCACCTTGCTCTCGGCCAACTGCAGCGTCCGTGCGACGCCGGCGCGCGCGCCGAAGGGCGCCTGTGTCGACGACCACACGGTCACGGCGTCGCCCTGCCACTCGGCGAGCGCAAGGTGCGGCTCGATCGGCGCGGCATGCGTCATGTCGGTCGCGTAGCGCTCGCGCACCACGATGTCGGCCTCGGCGAAGCCCCCTTCGACGTCACCCTTCACCGAGGTCATCGCCGCGCAGTCGTTGCCGCGCCGCACCACGGTAGGCCCGGCCTCGTAGCTCTCCCACCCGGGATGCACGAGCGGCGCGCCGTCGACCAGCGCCGCCTCGGGGTCGAGCAGCGGCGCGAGCTCCTCCAGCTCCACCCGGATCAGGAGGCAGGCCGCCTCGGCGATCTCCGCCGACACCGCCGCCACCGCTGCCACGACCTCGCCCTCGAAACGGATCGTGCCGCGCGCGAACAGCGTGCGATCCTGGACGAAGGCGCCGTAGCGCACGTCGGGCACGTCGTCCTGCGTGACGACGGCCAGCACACCGGGCAGCGCCCGCGCCGCCGTCGTGTCGATTCCGAGCAGCCGCGCGTGCGCTACCCCGGCGAGCAGCAGCCGCCCGTGCAGGAGACCGGGGCGCGCAAGGTCGGCGACGTAGCGCGCCGCACCGGTCACCTTCTCGACGCCGTCCGGGCGGATCGCCTCGGGCTGGGCCTGCTCCTGGGTTGCCATCAGGGAGCAACGATACAACGGGCGCGGCAGCGGTTCACGCGGAGTCGGTTCACCCGGCGGCGCGCCGGCCGGTCGGCCGCCGGATAGCTCGGCCACCTGGTAGCCCGGCTCCCGGATAGATTCCCCCCGATGAGCGGCGCCGACCCCTTCACCCTCGAGATCGTCCGCGAGAAGCTCACCGCCGCCGCCGACGAGATGGGTGTCGTGCTCGCCCGCTCCAGCATGAGCCCGATCGTCTACGAGGTGCTCGACTTCGCCTGCGGCATCACCGACGCGGCGGCGCGGATCGTCGCCCAGACGAACGGCCTGACCCTCTTCACCGGCACCTTCGGCCCGCAGATCGAAGGCGTCCTCGCCAAGTTCGGCCTCGAGGGGATGCGCGACGGCGACGTGTTCGCCACGAACATCCCCTACAACGGCGGCACCCATACGTGCGACGTCTGCCTGATCCGGCCGGTCGTCGTCGGCGGCAGCGTCGTCGGCTTCGCCGTCACGGTGACGCACTGGATCGAGATCGGTGGCGCGGTGCCCGGCTCGATCTCGCCGGAAGCCACCGAGGTGTACCAGGAGGGCCTGCAGCTACCCGCGATCCGCGTCGTCGAGCAGGGCCGCCCCAACGAGGCCGTCTGGGACATCATCCGCCAGAACATCCGGCTGCCGCGCACCGGCATCGGCGACCTCAACGCCGGCCTCGCTGCGCTGGCGATCGGCGAGCGGCGCGTCGCCGAGGCGTGCGAGCGCTACGGTGCCCCGCTCGTCCTGCACGCCTTCGGCCACATCCTCGATCATGGCGAGCAGATCGCGCGTGCCGAGATCCGCAAGATCCCGAACGGCGTGTACCGCGCCGAGGGCTTTGTTGACGGCGACGGCCACACCGACGACCCGATCCACATCGAGGTCGCCGTCACCGTCGGCGACGACACGATCCACGCCGACTTCACCGGCTGCGCCCCCGCCGCGCGCGGCCCCGTCAACTGCGCCACCGGCGCCCTGCTCTCGGCCTGCAAGACGGTCGTGCGCGCGATCACGGCGCCGCAGGCCTCCTCCAACGACGGCTTCTTCCGGCCGTTCACGCTCACCATCCCGCCCGGCACCATCTTCAGCGCCCAGCCGCCGTCGCCCACCGGCTGGTACTATGAGGCCTCGGCCTTCGCCAACGACCTGATGTGGCGCGCCCTCGCGCCCGTCGTGCCGGAGCGGCTGGGTGCGGGTAGCTACGCGTCGCTCTGCTGCTCGTACCTGGTGGGCGAGGACGCCGACACCGGCGAGCTGTTCGTGCTGGCCGAGCCGAACGTCGGCGGCTGGGGCGGGTCGTCGGCCGGCGACGGTGAGAGCGCTCTGATTGCCACGACTGACGGCGACACCTACAACTACCCGGTCGAGGTGGTCGAGGCCCGCTACCCCGTGCTGGTCGAGCGCTACGCCCTCAACACCGAGGCGGGTGGCGGCGCCGGGCGCTGGCGTGGCGGCTTCGGCGTCGTGCGCGAGTACCGGCTGCACGGGGCGCAGGCAGCCTCCGGCTACGGCTCGCTGGGCGGCTGGGCACGGCGGCCCTGGGCGCTCGCGGGCGGCAGCGACGGCTCCCACAACACCCTCGTCTACGTGCGCGGCGGCGTGCCGACCCGGCCCCACGGCCGCGTGCCCCGGCTCGACCTCGCCGACGGCGACCTGGCGCGCTCCACCACCGGCACCGGTGGCGGCTGGGGCGACCCGCTCGAGCGCGAGCCGGAGCGGGTGCGCGAGGACGTCATCGACGGCTACGTCACCGTCGCTGCGGCGCGCGGCGAGTACGGCGTCGCCCTCGACCCGGCGACGCTGGCGCTGGACGACGTGGAGACGGCGCGGCTGCGCGCGGAGCGCCGGGCGAGGGGCGGGGGCGCCGCGCCCGCAGCGGGCGCCCCGCCGAC
>JANXXF010000366.1 GCA_025350775.1 Actinomycetes bacterium | reverse complement strand
CGGCGCCGGGGGCCGCGGCGGCGGCGGCCGGGGGGCTCTCGGCGGCGCGGCGGGGCAGCGAGGTGCGGATCGTCGCGCGCAACGAGACGATCTCGATCTCCTCGTCCATGACGTGACCGAAGGTGCGGTCGTAGTCGGCGGAGTAGGCGGCGCGGATCTCGTCCGTGGTTGCCGAGATCCGGCCGTCGCCGGGCACCGCCACGGTGAGCGTGTGCTCCTGCCCCACGTAGCGCATGTCGAGGTCGATCTCGCGGACGGCCTCACGGCCCGTGGCACGCTGCTCGAGGCGGGCGAACATCGGCTCCAGCAGGTCGCTTGCCGTTGCCACCGCCTCGGGGGCGAGCCGCATGATGCGCGTCCGCGCCGCCGTCTGGGTGAGGTCGGCGCCCAGCAGGCCCCACGCCGAGAAGTTGCCGGCGTACGGGGGCAGGACGATCTCGCGGATCTCCAGCTCACGGGCGAGCAGCGTCCCGAACAGCGGGCCGGCGCCACCGAACGGCATCAGCTTGGCGGTGCGCGGGTCCTGGCCGCGCTCGATCGTGATCTCGCGGATCGCGTTCGCCATGTTCGCAGCGGCGATCGTCATGATCCCGCGGGCGACCTCGTCGACGGTGAAGCCGAGCCGCTCCGCCAGCGGGGCGAGGGCCGCGCGGGCCGCCTCGCCGTCGAGGCCGATGCCGCTGGCGAGCTTGCCCTCGCCCAGCATGCCCAGCACGAAGGCGGCGTCGGTGACCGTGGGCAGGGCGCCACCGCGGCCGTAGCAGGCCGGGCCGGGCACGGCGCCCGCGCTCGCCGGGCCGACCTTGAGCAGGCCGCCGACGTCGACGCGGGCGATCGAGCCGCCGCCGGCGCCGATCGAGCGCACGTCAACCCACGGCGTCTGCACCGGCAGGCCCTCGACCTCACCCTGGTACATCAGCTGGGCGCGGCCGCCGGTGACGAGGCAGGTGTCGAAGCTGGTGCCGCCGACGTCGGCGGTGATCACGTCGCCCAGGTCGAGCCGCCGGGCGAGCTCGCCGGCGCCCTCGGCGCCGGCGACCGGCCCGGACATGATCGTCTCGAACGGGCGGTCCTCGGCCTCGGCGAAGGTCATCGCGCCGCCGCCGGAGCGGGTCACGATTGCCGTGCCGTCGAAGCCGGCTCCGCGCAGGCGCCGCTCCAGCGCCTGCAGGTAGTGGGTCATCCGCGGCCGCACGTACGCGTCGATCACCGTGGTGCAGGTGCGCTCGTACTCGCGGTACTCGCCCGACACCCGATGCGACAGCGAGATCTCGCCCTCGAAGCCGAACTTCCGCAGCGCAGCCTCGGCAGCGAGCTCGTGGGCCGGGTTGGCGTAGGCGTTCATGAAGGCGACCGCGACCGAGGTGACGCCCTCGGCCCGGAACACCTCGACGGCGGCGCGCACGCCGTCCTCCTCGAAGGCGGCCCACACCTCGCCGTTGGCACGCATCCGCTCGCTGACGGGAAGCCGGAGGCGGCGCGGGACGAGCGGCGCCGGCTGCTTCCAGAAGAGGTCGTAGGGGTCGCCGCGGTCGCCGCGGGCCAGCTCGAGCACGTCGCGGAAGCCACGGGTGCAGAGCAGCCCGACGACGGCGCCGGTGCGCGTCAGCAGCGAGTTGAGGCCGACGGTGGTGCCGTGCAGGAAGTACAGGGCGACGGCCAGACGGTCGGCGGGGACGGCTGCGGCGATCGCCGCGAGGACGCCCTCCTCGGGCGCTGCCGGCGTCGTCGGCTCCTTGCCGACCCGGATCTCGCCCGTCTCGTCGTCGTAGAAGATCAGATCGGTGAACGTCCCTCCGACGTCCACTCCGAGGCGTGTCGCCAAGTCGGTCTACCTTTCTTGCAGGGCTGCGAGCACGTCGAACGGCGTGATCGGCAGTCGGTTGAACGGCTTCCCCGCGGCAGCCGAGATTGCATCCGCGAGCGCCTCGAGCGCGCGCACTGCCTCGTCGAGCGTCGCCGGACGCACGAGAGCAGGCGTCGTCATGAAGCTCCCACAGGCTGCATCGCAGCGTGAGCCTCCCTCACCGGCCCAAAACTGTCAAGTCGTTGCCCTTTTGGAGCGAACCGCCTTGACACCCCTCGCGTCATGTGGAACGCTCGCGCCCCAAGCGTCCATTTACAGCGTGTTCCGGCGCCTGCACGAGCCCTGGGCTGGTCAGGCGCGGCGCCGCTGGAAGATGGATGCGAACCGTCCGCTCCCGCTCCCGCTCCGGGACGGGCGAACGACCGGCCCCCCGAACGAAGGGAATGAAGGATATGAAGCAGAGCAGCAGGCGCCGGGCGACGCTCGGCAGCGTCGTCGCCCTGTCACTGACGGTCGTCATGGCCGCCACCGCGCTCACGGCCAGCGCCGCACCGCCGAAGACGATCAACATCGCCTACTTCGCGCCGCTCGCGAACACGTATGTGCAGGGCGAGCTGAACGGGATCGCCAAGGTGCTCAAGGCGAACCCGAATGTCAAGCTGACGAAGGTCGACACCGGCTTCGATGCGACGAAGCAGTTCAACTCGGTGCAGGACGCGATCACGCAGAAGAAGTTCGACGGCTTCATCGTCCTCGCGCTGGACAGCGTCGGCCTGGTGCCTGCCGTCCAGGAGGCGATCAAGGCCGGCATCAAGGTCGTCAACCTTGACACGCCGCTCGGGCCGAGCCAGTCGAAGCAGGCTCCGCAGGTTCCCGGTGAGTCCGGTTCGGTGTTCGACCCGTGGACGCAGCGTGGCGTCTGGGGCGGCCAGCTGATCGTCAAGGCCTGCAAGGGTGTCACTCCGTGCAAGGTCGCGTGGATGGGCTCGGTTGCGGCGCTGCCGTCGGAGAAGGCCTACCACGACTCGGCGATTGCCTACCTCAAGAAGTTCGCGAACATCAAGATCGTCGCGACCGTCGACGGCGGCGCCTACACCGCCGCGGGTGGCCAGAAGACGTCGCAGGACCTGCTGACGGCCCATCCGGACCTCAACGTGCTGCTCGCCAACGGCGACCAGCCGGCCTCGGGCGCCGTTCTCTCGGTCGATGCCGCCGGTCTCACCGGCAAGGTCAAGATCATCGGCGGTTGCCCGTCGGTCATCTCCAAGCCGCTCATCCTGAGTGGCAAGGAGTGGGGCACGTGGGCCTGCTACCCGGAGGACGAGGGCCGCATCGCGGCGGAGATCCTGCTCGCGGCGATCAACGGCACCCTGAAGGCTCCGAAGGGCGTCAGCCCCACCGCCGAGCGCATCAAGACCGGCTCGTCGGCGCTGATCACGAAGAGCAACATCGCGGCCGTCGAGATCCAGTACGCAGGCTAGGCACCGCGTGACCGACGCCCCGCACGTCGAGACGAGAGACCTCAGCAAGCGCTTCGGTGGTGTCCAGGCGCTGCACGAGGTCTCCGTCTCGATCGTGCGGGGCACGGTCCATGCCCTCGTCGGCGAGAACGGCGCGGGCAAGTCGACGCTCGGCAAGGTGATCGCCGGCGTCCACCAGCCCGACGGCGGCGCGCTGCTCGTCGACGGCGTCCCGGTGCAGTTCGGGTCGCCACGCGCGGCGCTGCTGCATGGCGTCACCACGATTGCGCAGGAGATCAGCCTCGTCCCCACGCGGACGGTCGTCGAGAACGTCTTCCTCGGCATCGAGACGGCGCGGCTCGGCCACGTCGACCGGCGCGCCCTGCGTCGCCGCTACGACGAGCTGGAGGAGTGGGCCGGCTTCGGCATCCCGGCCGGCGTGCCCGTCGGTGCGCTGCGCATCGCCGACCAGCAGAAGGTCGAGATCTTGCGCGCCCTCGCGCGCGAGGCGCGCCTGATCGTGATGGACGAGCCGACCGCGGCCCTCACTGCGAGCGAGGCGGCCCGGCTGCTCGAGGTCGTCGGCTCCCTGCGCGCCCGCGGCACGACCATCGTCTTCGTCTCCCACTTCCTCGACGAGGTACTGTCGATCGCCGACACCGTCACGGTGCTGCGCGACGGGCGCCTCGTCCAGACGACTCCGGCGGCCGGCCAGACGACCGGCTCGATCGTCACCGCCATGCTCGGCCGCTCGATGGAGGCGAACTTCCCGCCGAAGATGCCGCCACCAGCCGACGCCCCCGTCGTCTTCTCGGTGGAAGGGCTCGAGACGAAGCGGTTTCTGCGCGACATCTCCCTGGAGATTCGCGCCGGCGAGATCCTCGGCCTGGCCGGCCTCGTCGGCAGCGGCCGCAGCGAGGTCGCCCACGCCCTCTTCGGCGCCGATGCGCGCAGCGCGGGCGTCCTGCGGCTCGACGGCGAGGAGATCAAGGTGCGGTCGCCCCGGCAGGCGATCGGCCACGGCATCGCGCTGCTGCCCGAGAGCCGCAAGACGCAGGGCCTGCTGATGGGCCGTTCGATCCGCGAGAACGTGACGCTGCCGCACCTCGACGAGGTCTCGACCGCAGGGCGCGTGCAACGCAGCGTCGAGCGGCGCCGCGCCACCGAGCTCGTCGAGCGCGTGGACGTGCGGACGCCGGGCATCGGCATCCCCGTGCACGAGCTGTCGGGCGGTAACCAGCAGAAGACGCTGTTCGCCAAGTGGCTGTTCCGGCGGCCGCGGCTGCTGATCGCCGACGAGCCGACGCGCGGCGTCGACGTCGGCGCCAAGCGGGCGATCTACGACCTGATCGCGGCACTGGCCGCGGAGGGGATGGCGGTGCTGCTGATCTCGTCGGAGCTGGAGGAGGTGCTCGGGCTCGCCCACCGCGTGCACGTGATGCGCGGCGGCGAGATCGTGGCCCGCCTGGAAGGTGACCAGATCAGCGAGGATGCGGTCATGGCGGCCGCCTTCGCGACGGAGCTCGCGCTCGCGGGCAGGGAGAGCGCATGACCACACGCACCGAGACAGACGTCGTCCGCAGGCTCGACGTGCGCAGGCTGTCCGGCCTCTCGGCCGCTCGCGACTACGGGATCGTGTTCAGCTTCATCGCGCTCTTCATCACGTTGAGCTTCGCGAGCAACGTCTTCTTCTCGCGGATCAACCTGCTCAACATCCTCGACCAGTGGTCGGCGACGCTGATCATCGCGGTGGCGGGCACGCTCGTGTTCATCGCCGGCGGCTTCGACCTGTCGGTCGGCTCGATCTTCGCCGTCTCCGGGGTTGTCGCCGCCCTCACCGCGTCGCACATCGGCGCCTGGGGCGCGATCCTGCTCGGCGTTGGCATGGGCCTCGGCTGTGGCGTCGTCAACGGGATCCTGACGACGGTGGGCCGCATCAACGCGTTCATCGCCACCCTCGCGACGAGCATCATGATCGGGGGGATAGCCCTTGTGCTGACAGGCGGGAGCCTGATCAGCGTCCTCTCCCCCGCCTCGTTCACGACGCTCGGCCGCGCCAACTTCATCACCGTCAAGTACTCGATCTGGACGTTCCTCGCGTTCGCGCTCGCCTGCGGCTACCTGCTGTCGCGCACGACGTTCGGCCGGGCGGTCTACGCCTCGGGCGGCAACCCGGAGGCGGCTCGTCTGTCGGGCGTGCGTGTCGGCCTCGTGCGCAGCGCGACGTTCGCGTTGAGCGGCATGGGCGCGGGCATCGCCGGCGTCATCGTCGCGTCGCGCGTGGCGACCGGCCAGGCCGACTCAGGTGGCCTCTCGATCGCGCTCGATGCGGTCGCCGGCATCGTCATCGGCGGCACCTCGATCCTGGGCGGCGCCGGCGCAGTGTGGCGGACGGTGCTGGGCGTGCTGCTGCTGGCAATGATCGGCAACGGCTTCAACCTGCTCAACGTCAACTCGACCTACCAGCGCATCTTCCAGGGCGCGATCATCCTGGTCGCGGTCGGAGTCGATGCGTGGTCGCGGCGCAGTAGTTAGCGCGGCAGCCGTCGCGCTGGTGGACCTAAACGGGCAGCTTCACAACCTCTCGGAGGGGTTGCGAACGTTGCTCGCCACGGCTCAGTCCAAGTAGAACCCTCGCAAACGCTCTACTTGTAACTCATGTTACTATGCATGCGCACTCGGGTCCAGTGCAAACCTCAGTCGCGCTTCGATCGTGAGCATGTGAATGGCGAGAACGCGAGAAAGCCACTGAGAGGCGGGGGCCAAGCCAAACCCGCGTGGTCCCAGGGATAGAAGTCTGTGCCGGGACTGGATCAACCAAACCTACGCCGCCGAACTGAAGCAAGCAGTACTGGCGTAGGGCTTCGCGGCCTGCGACAGCCTAAGCAGCTTGCACTGCGGCTTGGAGCGCGTCACGGAGTTCAACCGTGGACCGCTCAGCCCTCAGCACGTCCCGCGTTGGCGCCTTTCCCAACGCGGAATCGAGGATCTCAGCTACCTGGTCGAACACTTGCTTCGTCTTTGTGTCGTTCTCAAGAACCTTCAACAGATGCTGACTCTGCTTCGCGACTTGCCGCGAGTTGCTAGGCGCCATCGGCTCGCCTTCCAGCACTAAGTGGCGAAACGCCATCAGTAGGTGCCAGCGCGCGGGCTTGAGCCTGCGGTCGATCCTGCGGCCGGCGAATAAGTTGTCGAGAC
>JANXXF010000355.1 GCA_025350775.1 Actinomycetes bacterium | reverse complement strand
CCGCCAGGCCGAAGATGTCGGCCGAGACCCGGACACCGAGCGGGCGCAGCCGGGCGGTGGCGTACTGGAGGAAACGCCTGATCGTCGTCGCCTTCGGCTCGATCCGTCTGCCGGGGTAGACGATCGAGGTCACGTCGCCGTCGCTGGGGAAGCGGACGTAGTCGAACTGGATCTCGTCGAACCCGGCACGAGCGGCGCTCTCGGCGACATCGACAACGTACTTCCAGACTGCACGGTCGTACTGGCTGACCCAGCCGAGGCCGGCGGAGTTGAGCCACGGGCGCCCATCCGCATGCCGCAGGGCGAGCTCGGGCCGGGCCTTCGCCAACAGCGGATCCTCGAAGACGACGACGCGCCCGATCAGGTAGATGCCGAGCCCATGGGCGGTGCGCGCCGCCAGCGCCGGGTCGTAGTAGCTGCGCGCCGCGCCGATGGCTGCAGCGGTAGGGGCGTGGCGGCTGACGAAGCCGACCTGGCCAGACTCGTCCTTGACATCCAGCTCGATGGTGTTGAGGCCGTACTGGCGCAGCCCGTAGTACTGCTCGAGCCGCCCCGCCAGCGAGGCGAGCGCCATCGTCACGTGCACGCCGCGAATCTCCTGCGGCAACTTGCGCGGCACCGGCTTCGGCTTCGGCTTCGGCTTCGGCGTGACAGCCGCGGCAACGGCCGGCTTCACCGCCGCGGGCGCTTCGAAGCGGCTGGCTGCATGCGTGCCGGCACCGCCGATGACGAACACCGCGACCGGCGCCGCTGCGCCGCCAAGCAGCAGCACCGCGATGAGCGCGTTGCGCCGGCGGCGGCGCCGTCGGCGATCACGATCTCGACGTTCGCGGAACTGGTCGTTCGGATCGAGGCGCTCATGGACGAACACGAACCACGAACGGTAGCGCCGGAATCGCGACCTCGCAACTGCTCCGAGGCCGCCCTAGCCGGCGCCCGGGCCCCAACGGAACCCGGCCTCGGCCGGTGCAGGGGCCAGCGGTGACTGCGGCAGCCCGGCAGCGGGCTCCGGCGCGTTGTAGCCGACGGGCGCGACGTCGTTGCCGCTGTCGGGGTGGAAGAGGGAGGCGAGGTACTGGATCTGGCCCCGGCCCGGCCCGAGCTCGAACTGGCCGCCGCCATACAGCGCGATGCCGTCGCGCTCGCAGCGGTCGTAGAAGTCGAAGAGCGCGCGGAGCGGGCCGAACCGCGACGGTTTGACGTTGAGCGCGCGCGGCGGCCAGCGCAGCTCGTCGAGGTCGGCAACAGAATGGATGGCGGCATCCCAGGTGATCCGCGCCGCGTGCGGCTCGAGCAGCGGCAGCGTCGCCGACGTCAGCGCCGGATCCTCGACCCAGGCCTCGGGGAAGGCGGCGAGGACGCGGGCGTACAGCGCCGGGTCGGGGGCCTGGTCGACGGGCGTGCCCTCGTAGGCGCCCTTCAAGTCCACCACCTCGACGGCAGCGAGCGCGGCCAGCTCCGCACAGAAGGCGTCGTCCCACGCGCTCGTGGGGTCGACCTTGAAGCGGAGGGCCGGGTCGGCGGCGAGGAGGCTCCGGAGCGCGTCCGCAGCGGGCGGGTCGCCCACCCGGCGCGACACGACGAAGCGAACCGGCCGCGGCGTCCGCTTCAACAGCTCGTGCAGCGGGCGCCCCTGCTGACGCAGCGCCAGGTCGAGCGCAGCGCTCTCGAACGCCCAGCGGCGGTAGGCGCGTGACGCGGCCAGGGCAGGCGGCGACGGGAAGAGGTCGACGCCGTCGAGCAGCGTCGAGAAGCTCTCGAGCGTATGCCGGCCGTTGAAGGGGAGGCGGACACCCCAGACCTGCAGTGCGTCGTGCTCCTCGGCTGTGTAGGTGACATCCTCGCCGACGCCCTCCTCACCGTCGCCGAAGAGGCGCACGACAGTCGTCACGCGCTGGAAGCCGCTCGAGACCTCCTGGGCCAGCCGCTGGAAGCCGTAGCCCTCGATCCGGACGGGCAGCCCGGCAATCCGCTCCCACGTTGTCACCCCTGTAGCGTACCCGGTGCGCGCAGGGGCCGGAGCAGAGCCCGCTGGTATTCTCCGTCGCGGTGTGCCGGGAAGCCTGGTCGGCAACTGTCGTCATGCGCCCGCTTCCCGCCACCAACCGTACTCTCCGCCTACGGCGGGCCGCTTCGTGACCGAGGCCGCCGACTTCGGAGCGATCGTGCTCGTCGTCGCCGGCGGCTTCGTGCTGGCGCTCGCCTCGACGAAGCTGACCCGGATCCTGCGCATCCCGGCGCCGGCACTGTTCCTGCTGGTCGCAGCAGTCGCCTCCGACGTCTGGCCCCGCCTCGGCGAGGCCGTCTCGCTGATGACGGTCGAGCGGCTCGCGACGGTGGCCCTGATCGTGATCCTGTTCGACGGGGGCATGCGCATCGGTTGGAAGCGGATGCGCAGCGCGGCCGTGCCGGTGCTGACGGTCGGTGTCATCGGCACCTTCGGCACGGCCGCGCTGATGGCGGTGTGCGCCCACTGGCTGATCGGCGTGTCGTGGATCGTGGCCGGGATCATCGGCGCCGCCCTTGCTCCGACCGACCCCGCCGTGATGTTCTCGGTGCTCGGCGACAAGGAGATCGGCGGCCGCTCCGGCACGGTGCTCGAGGGTGAGTCGGGCGCGAACGACCCGGTCGGCATCGCGCTGATGATCGGGATGATCGAGCTTGCTCTGCACCCGGGCGGCAGCTTTGCGATCGTCGTCAAGGAGTTCGTGATCGAGATGGCGGTCGGCCTGGCGATCGGCTGGGTGGCGGCGCGCGTGCTGCTGCCGCTGCTGCGCCGGGCCGCGCTGCCCGACGCCACGCTCCATCCGCTCGGCGCGCTCGCCGCCGCGGGCGTGATCTACGGCGTGACGTCGGTCGCGCACGGCTCCGGGTTTCTCGCCGTCTTCGTCGCGGGGATCCTGATCGGCGACGAGCGGGCGCCCTACAAGGCAGACATCGAGCGCTTCGCGACGTCGCTGGCGAGCCTCGCCGAGGTCGTCGTCTTCGTCGCCCTCGGGCTGACGTTCGACGTCTCCAGCCTCGGCCGCGACCACCTCTGGCGCGACGGGATCGTGCTCGGGCTGCTGCTCGCCTTCCTCGTGCGGCCGCTCGTCGTCGGCACGCTGCTCCTGCCCGTGCGCCTGCGCTGGGGGGAGCGGCTCTTCGTGATGTGGGGCGGCCTGAAGGGCGCGGTGCCGATCCTGCTCGGCGCCTTCGCCGTCCTCGCGGGCGTCGACCAGGCCGATCGGGTCTACGGCATCGTCTTCGTGGTGGTCGCCCTGTCGGTGCTCGTGCAGGGCTCGACGATGCCGCTCGCGGCGCGGCTGCTGGGCGTGCCCATGCAGCCCTCCGAGTCCGGTCACTGGCAGTTCGAGCGCTATGCCGTCGGTGCCGGCTCGCGGGCGGCCGGTCTGGCGGTGCGCGACCTGCCGCTGGGCGAAGGCGGCTGGGTGCAGTCGGTCGAGCGTGACGGGGTCGCCCGGCGGCCGCGCGGGTCGACGGTCATCGAGGACGGCGACGTCGTCCTGGTGCTGGCGCCTGCGGGTGCCGCCGGGACGCTCGAGCGCTACTTCGGCGGCGACGCCCCGGGCTGAGCCGCGTGCCGGGCGACAGCAGTCGCCGCCGGCCCCTGCGCTACGCGCCGCGCACGAGCGTCGGCATTCTGTAGACCGAGTGCGTTGCGCACACGTAGAGCGTGCGCCCGTCCGGCCCGCCGAACACGAGGTTGGCGGCGTGCTCGGGCGTCGCGACGATCCCCAGCCGCTCGCCCCCGGGGCTGACGACCCAGATCCCCTCCGTGCCGGTGACCCAGACGTTGTCGGCCTCGTCCATCTTCAGGCCGTCGGGCAGGCCGTGAGCCGGCGTACCGTGCTCGTCGATCCAGGCGAGGATCTCGGCGAGGTCGAGCTCGGCCTCCTGCTGCGCGAACAGGACGCGGCCGCCGGTGATGCCACCTCCGGGCTGCACAGCGAAGACCCGGACGTGCATGCGCAGCGTGTCGACGACGTAGAGCAGCGAGCCGTCCGGAGAGAAGGCCAGCCCGTTCGGCGCTCTGAAGTCGTCGGCCAGCAACTCGGGCTCCTCACCCGGAACCACGCGGAAGACGCCCTGGAAGTCGAGGCAGCGGGGACGAGCGATGCCGTGCGGCGGCCCGGCCCGGCCGTAGTGCGGGTCGGTGAAGTAGATCGCACCGTCGGCCGCCACGACGACGTCGTTGGGGCTGTTCAGCCCCCTGCACTGCCACGCCGTGGCGAGCACGGCGCGGCTGCCGTCGTGCTCGAAGCGTGAGAGCACGCTGGTGGCCGCCTCGCAGGCGACGGCGAGCTCGTTCGAGACGACCGCCGCCCGCCACCCTCCGCTGCGACGCTGCTAGTCGACCCGACTGCCCTTCTCGTCGTAGCGGAAGAAGCCCTGCCCGCTCTTACGCCCGAGCAGCCCGGCATTGACCATGTTGACGAGGCGCGGCGGCGCGGCCATGCGCGGCTCCCTGAACCCCTCGTACAGCGCCTCGGAGGCGTGCACCTGGACGTCCACGCCGATCAGGTCGATCAGCGCGCACGGGCCGAGCGGCCAGCCGAGGCCGTAGCGGCAGCCCTTGTCGAGGTCCTCCGGCGTGACACGCGCCTCGTCGAGTACGCGGACGGCGTCGTTGAGCAGCGGGATCAACACGCGGTTGACGACGAAGCCGGGCGTGTCGTGGCAGAGGATCGGGTCCTTGCCGATCGCCTTGGCGAAGGCATACACCTGCTGGGCGACCGCCTCGTCGGTGAGCTGGCCGCGCACGACCTCGACGAGCGGCAGCACCGGCGCCGGGTTGAAAAAGTGCAGGCCGACGACGCGGTCGGGGCGCTTCGTCGCGGCCGCTATCTCGGTGACCGAGAGCGCCGACGTGTTCGTCGCCAGGATCGCGTCCGCGTCGAGGATGCTGTCGAGCGCGGCGA
>JANXXF010000319.1 GCA_025350775.1 Actinomycetes bacterium | reverse complement strand
ATCTGCCGGTCGGCCCACTCGATGCGACGCACGCCCTCCGGCGCCAGCGCGATGTCTCTGATGTCGTACCGCGAGACGCTGGCCATGCCAACGACTCTACCTAGCGACGTCTAGCTGCCCGCTCGCCCGTAGCGGTCTTCCAGGCGCACGACGTCGCCCAGCTGTGGGGTCGAGACCTCGAGCATCAGCGTGTCCTCGATCGCCGTCATCCGGTGGATCGTGCCCGGCCGGATACGGAACGAGGTGCCCGGCCCAACGGTCTCGACAGCGAGCACTGTGGCGCCCGCGTCGCCGATCTCCCACTGCACCTTGCCCTCGTGGACGTACACCGTTTCGTCCTTGACCTCGTGGAACTGCAGCGAGAGGGCCTGCCCGGCGCGGACGAAGAGGATCTTGCCGACGTAGTGCTCGGACTCCGCCCAGATCAGCTCGTAGCCCCACGGTTTCTCCACGCGCCGGGTGGCGAACGTGAAGCGATCAAGGCTGGCGAGGCTCGGTGAGTCGAGGTCGGGTGGGTCGACGTCGTTCATCAGAAGGCGAGGGAGCGAGGTGCGAGCTCGACGTCGGCTCCGAGCCGAACTCCCGCAGCGAGCATGTTACCCTCGCCCAGCCTGGCACCAGGACCCACGACGGCGAGCGCACGGATGCTGCAGCCGTCACCGACCACTGCGCCCTCCCCGACGAGTGCGGCGTGCACCTGGACGGCCCGGCCGAGGGTGGCGCCCGCGCCAATCACGGCGTCCTCGACAACGCAGTCGGCACCGATCCGCGCGCCCGCGGCGATCACGGCGCGGCTGCCGATACGGGCGCCCGCCTCGACGATCGCGCCGGCCGCGATGAAGGCGGGCGGGACGACGTGCGCGCCGGCTGCGACGCGCGCGGTGGGATCGACAAAGAGGAAGTCGTCGCCGAGCAGCTCGCCGACGACGGTGTCGAGCTGGCGCTCGAGCACGTCGCGGTGCGCCTGGAGGTAGCTCTCGGGTGTGCCGACGTCGAGCCAGTACCCGGGCAGCGCGAGCCCGTAGAGCCGGCCCTGCTCGACGATACGCGGGAAGACGTCGCGCTCGATCGACACCGGGCGGCCGGGCTCGACGAGGTCGAGCACCTCGGGCTCCAGCACGTAAAGGCCCGCGTTGATCAGGTTCGTGTCGATCTCCTCCGGCCTCGGCTTCTCGAGGAACGCGACGACCCGCCCGTCGGCCGCGAGCCGGACGAGGCCGAAGCGCGTTGGATCCTCGACGGGGGTCAGCAGCAACGTCGCGAGCGCCCCCTTTGCCCGGTGGAAGTCGAGCAGCGCGCCGATGTCGGCCATCCGCAGCGAGTCGCCGTTGATGCCCAGGAAGGTGCCGTCGATGCGGCCCTCGGCGCCGTAGCGGATGCCACCGGCGGTGCCGAGCGGGCTGTCCTCAACCCGATACTCGACCTCCATGCCACCGTGGCTGCCACCGAAATGGGCCTCGATCTGCGTCGGCAGGTAGCCGCAGGAGAGCACTGCACGGCCCACGCCGTAGCGCGCGAGATGCTCGAAGGTGTAGGTGAGGAGCGGCCGGTCGACGAGCGGGAGCAGCGGCTTCGGCGTGTGGGTGGTCAGCGGCCGCAGCCGCGTGCCCTCGCCGCCCACCAGGATCACGGCGGTTAGCATCAGGCCCGGCCGATGCCCTCGTAGGTGAAGCCGGCGGCACGCGCGGCAGCCGGGTCGAGCAGGTTGCGGCCATCGATGATCAGGGGAGTGCGCATCCGCGCGTGCAGCTCGGGGGTGAGCATCCCTCTCAGCTCCTCCCACTCCGTGACGATCACGGCCGCGTCGGCTCCGTCCACCGCCTCCAGCACCGAGTCGCAGAAAACGGCGCCATGCAGGAGACGGCTAGCGTCGGCCACCGGGTCCCAGGCCCGCACCTCCGCCCCCTCGGCGAGCAGGCGTGCGCCCAGCACGAGGCTGGGCGCCTCGCGCATGTCGTCCGTGTTCGGCTTGAAGGCCAGACCGAGCAGCGCGATCCTGCGGTCGCGCACCGTGCCCAGGTGCTTCTGGAGCTTGCCGATGACGCGCCGCTTCTGCAGCTCGTTGACCTCGATCACGGCGGCCAGCAGCTGGAAGTGGTAGCCGACGTTGCCGGCCAGCTGCTTGAGGGCCGAGATGTCCTTGGGGAAGCACGAGCCGCCGAAGCCGATGCCGGCCCGCAGGAAGTGCTTGCCCAGCCGATGGTCGAGTCCCACACCCTCAGCGACGGTGAGGACGTCCGCGCCCGTCAGCTCACAGACGTTGGCGATCTCGTTGATGAAGCTGATCCGCACTGCGAGCGCCGCGTTCGACGCGAGCTTCACCATCTCGGCGGAGGCGACGTCGGCGCGCACGATCGGGGCGGTGATGCCCGCGTGCAGCCGCTCGACGACCTCGGCATCGGCGGCCTCGTACGAGCCGATCACGATCCGGTCGGGGTTGCGGAAATCCTTTAGCGCGGAGCCCTCGGCGAGAAACTCGGGGTTCGACACGTAGCCGACGTTGGTCAGGCCCCGCTCGTCGAGGGCGCTGCGCACCTTGGCCCCGGTGCCCACTGGGACGGTGCTCTTCATGACGAGGACGACGCGGCGGCCGTCGCGCGGCAGCTCGTCGACGACCGTCCACACTGCCGACAGGTCGGCGTCGCCCGAGTACGTCGGCGGCGTGCCGACGCAGACGAAGAGGACGTCCGCGCCTGCGACGACCTCGGCGATCTCGGTCGTGAACGTGAGCCGGTCGCGATTCGCGGCAATCAGCTCGGTCAGGCCCGGCTCGAAGATCGGCACCTTGCCCGCACGCAGCGCAGCGATGCGCGCCGGGATGATGTCCCGGACGACCACGTCGTGGCCGAGGTCGGCGAAGCACGTGCCTGTGACCAGGCCCACGTAGCCGGCCCCGAAGATTCCAATGCGCATGCCGGGAAGCCTACTTCGCCGTACCGTCTACGAACGCCCCAAGGGGCGCAGGCCCTTCGCGATCTCGAACATCGTCTCGTTCGAGATGTTGTCGAGCAGCGTGTTGACGACCCAGTAGGTGGCGCCGCCCCAGCGCAGCACCACCATGTGCAGGTGTGAGCCGCTGTAGTAGAGGTCGTAGCTGCGCCCGCCCAGCACGCGCCGGAAGCTGCGGTCGCCGAGAATCGGTGCCTTCGTCCAGTCGGTCTCCTGGATGCCCCAGTACTGGCCGCTGCCCTGGCGGAAGACGAGCCGCACCGTGCGGTGCTTCGCGTCGAGCGCGTAGGTGCGCAGCGGAGTCGACCCGGAGCTGACCGAGTTCGCGTCGATGACCGACGGTGTCATCAGACGGAACGACGATTTGACGGCGCGCAGGCGAGCCTCGACGTCGCTCGGGGTGGTGCGCAGCGTCGGCGCCTGCCGCTGCGGGACGCGCCGCACCGGCGCGCCCGCGCCGAGCGTGTTGTGGAAGGTCTGGCCGACGACGACGGTCAGCATGGCGCCGCTCGCTAGGTCGGCAAGGCCGGCCGGCAGCTTCTCGACATCCGCTCCACCGAACAGGTTGGCGACCGCGGAGGCCGCGGCATTCGAGCCGCTCTGCCTCTCGTCGAAGTAGATCTTGGTACGGAAGTAGTTCCAGGTCGGCGCGTTCG
>JANXXF010000301.1 GCA_025350775.1 Actinomycetes bacterium | reverse complement strand
AGCTTCCCGGCGACGGTCCCCGGGGAGTTCGCTCCCCGGCTCCGTTGAGGCGCGTTCGTCGACATCGCGGGATCCTGGGGTTTCCCGGTCCCCGGGGAGTTCGCTCCCCGGCTCCGTTGAGGCGCCCGACTTCCGGCGACTGTTTGACTCCATCCTCTCGGGAGATCACAGTGTCTACCGAACCCGGAACGATTCAGACTGTCACTGCCACTGGGCTTTATCGAAACACCCAGGTCGATCGCCGCGCCGCCGCGTGATCAACCCCGTACGCCATCCATTGCGTTGAGGATCCGGGGTGAGGCCTTGCCGCACGACGGCAGGCCTAATGCCACGGCGAGTTACTGCTTACCCGTTGGCTTCCATCGAGGCGCGTTCGTTGCGTTCGCTGATGACTTGGAAGACGAGTTCGGCGGCGCCGGCGGGGAGGGCGAGGTAGCCGAGCTCGCGTGCACGATCGCCTCGACCTTCTCCTGCGAGATTCGCGGCTTGCGCTCGTGCCGATTCCGCGTCGCGGACTGCCGACATCGCGGGCACCTGAGCCTGGGTCCAGGCTGGGGTCGACCGTTTGACCCTGATCCGGCGTGCGTGCCCGTGTTCCGCAAAATGCTATGTTTCACCGGTGGTGAAACCTCATGTTGTCTGAAACAGACATGATCTCCTCGCTCGTGGAGCAGCTCCGCCGCCGCTTGCCCGCGGGTTGGGCGGCGGCTGTCGACGGGAAGCTGCGAGTCGCAGGCAGCGTGCCTGATGCGACGCTCGTGATTGGCGCCGGCAGGGTCGGGAGGACAGTCGTCATCGAGGTCAGGTCGCGCGTTGATCCGCGGGACGTGCCGTATCTCTGCGAGCAGCTCCGTCGCTGGCCGGATGCGACGCCGATGGTGGTCGCGCCGTTTCTGAGCGTCCGCACGCGCGAGGAGCTAGTCCGGCGGAACCTGAGCTACGCCGACTCGACGGGCAATCTGAGGCTCGTGCTCGACAAGCCGGCCCTGTTCATCGAGACGACCGGGGCGACCGCGAACCCCTATCGGGAGGCGCGAAGCGTCCCCTTGCAGACGCTCAAGGGGCCGTCTGCCGCGCGTACCGTTCGCGCGCTCTGCGACTTTCGCCCGCCCTACGGCGTCCGCGAGCTGGCCGCGCGCGCGAGCGTTTCTCCTGCCTCGGTCTCTCGCGTTGCCGATCTGCTCGAGCGGGATGCGCTGCTGGAGCGTGGTACGCGCGGTGCGATCGCCGCTTCCGACTGGCCGGGGATCATCCGACGGTGGGCCCAGGACTACTCGGTTGCCGGGTCGAACCGCACGCTGACGTTCCTGGAGCCACGAGGGCTGCCCGCGCTTCGCAGCAAGCTGGCCGAAGCCACGATCCGGTACGCGGTCACGGGATCCCTTGCGGCTTCTCTGGTCGCTCCCGTCGCCCCCGCACGCCTCTTCACGATCTACGTGGCCAACGCGTCGGCGGCCGCAGCCGCGCTGGGGCTTCGGGAGGCGGAGTCCGGAGCCAACGTGCTGCTGCTCGAGCCGATCGATCCGGTCGCGTTCGAGCGAACATGGAGCAGCGAGGGCATCGCCTACTCTGCGCCGAGCCAGGTTGCCGTCGATCTCCTCACGAGCCCGGGCCGCGGGCCAGCCGAGGGCGTCGAATTGATCCGCTGGATGGAGGCGAACGAAGCTGCCTGGCGCGCGTGACCCGGAGTACGTCGCGGCGCGCCAAGCACACCTCCGGGAACTCGCCCGCTACAACGGTCAGCTCGAGGCAGCCAGAAGGTCACGGCCACTGTCAACCAGAGTCCGTGAACACGTAGGGGGAGTCAGTGGCGGCGGCCGTGGGCGCGGGCGGCGAGCCACCGTTGAATGACTAACGAGGTGGTCAATTGACTGAACGGCTGGTCAAAGCCGGGGCGCCCGCACGTGCGCCCATCAGTGCGCGAAGCGGCCCGACTGATGGTGCGGCGCTCCACGGACGGGCGAACCGAAGCAGCGGTTCGATGTCGTCGTCGGCGCGGGCCTACAGGAAGCCGTGGGTGCGCAGATCGAGTGCGAGCAGGCTGTCCGGAGTGTGCGTTCTCAGCCATCCGGAGACGGCTGCCCTGCGCCGCTCGATGCTCTCGAGTGCCCAGCGTGAACCGAGAAGCTGGCGCTGCAGCTCACCGACCGTGGCGGGCGATGCCGCAAGCTCGGCGAGCCTGTGATCGGCGTGCTCGCTCGCGATGCCAAGCAGGCTGACGCGCTCGCCGACACCGAGCTCGTCGTTCACTGGTGTGCGTGCTTGCGGGCGCATCGCGTTCCTACTATAACCGTACGTCGGCCGTAGCACGACGATCTTGACCCATCGGGGTGACGGACACGATACGGCTCGTGACCGGCGGCGCGAGGAGCAGTTCCCCTTGGTCGGGCGACGTGATGAAGGCCGGGAGCCAGGCGCACGGCGTCCCGCAGGCGATGAAAAGCTCGAGCAGGA
>JANXXF010000260.1 GCA_025350775.1 Actinomycetes bacterium | reverse complement strand
CGATGCCGAGCGCCGTCGCCTCCAGATCGTCCTCAAGCTGTCTGAGCAGCCTGGCCCGGTCGCGCGGCGGGACATCCCGCGACTCAGCCCCGAGCTGGCGATCGCCTACGCGGGAACGGAGCGGATGCTGAGCCGGGACATAAACACGCTCGAGGCGATGGGACTCATCGAACAGGCCGGCCGCGGCCACTGGCGCCCGAAGCGGGAGCAGATCCTCGCGTTCAGGCCGCCTCGCCGCGAAAGCTAGCGGGAGCGCTCGATGGCCTTGCCCACGTAGCGGTGCTTCTCGCGGGCGACATCGGAGCCGGGGGCTTCGCCGAGGTCGAAGAGCGCTCTTGGATCTCCGGTGTCACCGGCTCTGCCGAATGCGCGCAGGGCAAGACGACACGCGTGCTCGGCAACCGAGACCAGGAGATCGGCAAGACGCGCTCGAATCGTCATGTCGTCGACATCGTAGTGCTCGTCACATCCGATGTGTGTCGTCGTCGCGGGAGCGCCGTGCGACCACCGGGGTAGAATGCCCCGATGCCGCCCGCCGGAGACGAGAACCGCCCGAATCCAGGGGTTTCTCCCATCCGCGCGATCGTCGCGCGCACCCCGGCGGCCCCGTGAGGATCGCCGTCTGCTCGCCCCAGGTGCCGTTCGCGCGCGGCGGCGCCGAGATCCTCGCCGAGCGGCTGACGCAGGAGCTCCAGGCCCGCGGCCACGAGGCCGACCTCGTCACGGTGCCGTTCAAGTGGTACCCCGGCGAGCGCGTCCTCACGCACGCCTTCCTCTGGCGCATGATCGATCTCGACGAGGTGGACGGCCGTCCCGTCGACCTCGTCATCGCCACCAAGTTCCCCTCGTACGTGATCCGCCACCCGAACAAGGTGGTCTGGCTCGTCCACCAGTTCCGGCAGGCGTACGACCTCGATCGCACCGCGCTCGGCCAGTTCGACGAGAGCCCGCACGACCGCGCGCTGCGGCGCCAGCTGCACGAACTCGACCGCGTCTCGCTGGGCGAAGCGCGCAAGCTGGCGGCGATCTCGCGGAACGTCGCCGATCGGCTCGACAAGGCGCTCGGTTTGAAGGCCGAGGTGGTGCTCCCACCGCCGCAGCAGCTCGACTTCCGCTTCGACGGCTACGGGGACTTCGTCCTCTCCGTCAACCGGCTCGACCGGGCCAAGCGCATCGACCTGCTGATCGAGGCTGTCGGCGCCGACCCGGAGCTGCGCTGCGTGATCGCCGGCGACGGGCCCGATCGCGAAAGGCTGGAGGCGCTGGCAGCGAGACTGGGTGTTGCCGGCCGGGTCGAGTTCCGCGGGCGGGTGTCGACCGAGGAGCTGGCCGACCTCTACGCGCGCTGCCTTGCCGTCTACTACGCGCCGGTGGACGAGGACTACGGGATGGTGCCGTACGAGGCGTTCATGTCGGCCAAGCCCGTGATCACGGCGACCGACGCGGGCGGGCCGCTCGACGTCGTCCTCGACCGGCGCACCGGGCTCGTGGTGGAGCCGCGTGCGGCCGCCGTCGCGGACGCCTGCCGCTTTCTGCGCACGCACCCCGGCGAGGTCGCCGCGTGGGGCGAGGCCGGCAAGCTCCTGGCCGAGCAGGTCACCTGGGATCACGCCGTCGAGAGGCTACTGGCGCCGTGAGGGTCGCCTACCACTCGCCGCTGCCACCGGAGCCGTCGGGCATCGCCGACTACAGCGCGCTGCTGCTGCCTGCGCTCGAGCGGCGGATCGGGGTCGAGGTCGTGCGGCGTGGGGGCCGCCGTCCCTGGCAGCGCGCGCCCCGCACCGACATCGGGCTCTACCACGTCGGCAACTCGCCGGAGGCGCACGGCTGGATCGTCGAGGCGCTGCGACGGCGGCCCGGGATCGTCGTGCTGCACGAGCACGTGTTGCACCACCTCGTCGCCGGGATGACGATCGGCCGGCGCAACGGGCCCGCCTACCTCGACGCGATGGAGCGCGACAGTGGCCTTGCAGGGCGGCTGCTCGCCCACGGCGTGCTCGAGGGCAAGGTGCCGCCGCTGTGGGAGTCGCGGCCCGAGGACTTCCCGCTCGTGGGCGAGGTACTCGACCTGGCGGCGGCCGGCGGCGGGCTGATCGTCCACTCGCGCTACCTG
>JANXXF010000177.1 GCA_025350775.1 Actinomycetes bacterium | reverse complement strand
CCGCCGCTCATCAGGCGCGCTTCGCCGCCTCGAGCGCGGCGCCGTATTTGACGAGCGCGGCGGCGCGGCGGGTGGGGACGTGCTCGGTGGGCGTGTCGGCCGGCGTGTAGCCCTTGAGCATGCGCCGCGCGACGGCGACCTTGTGCACCTCGTCGGGGCCGTCGTAGAGCCGGGAGGCGCGCGCCCAGCGGTACATCTGCTCGAGCGGCATGTCGCACGAGAAGCCGAGCGAGCCGTACGCCTGGATCGCGCGGTCGAGGACGTTCTGCATCATCGTCGCGCCGTGGTACTTGATCATCGCGATCTCGTTGCGCGCGGCGGGCGCGCCGACCTGGTCGATCCTCCAGGCGGCGTGCAGCACCAGCAGGCGGAACGAGGCGATCTCGGCGGCCGACAGCGCGACCCAGTCCTGCACCATCTGCTTCTCGGCGAGCAGGCCGCCGTGCACCGACTTCGAGACGACACGCTCGCAGAGCATGTCGAACGCGCGGTTGCTGACGCCGATCCAGCGCATGCAGTGGTGGATGCGGCCCGGCCCCAGGCGCTTCTGCGCGAGCGCGAAGCCCTCGCCCTCGCCGCCCAGCAGGTTCTCGGCCGGCACGCGCACGTCGCGGTAGAAGACCTCGCACTCCTCGTGCACCGGGTGCTTGCCGTCGGGGTCGCTCATCACACCGAACACGCGGACGTCGACGCCGGGCGCGTGCCGCGGCACGATGATCATCGAGTAGCGCTTGTGCCGCTCGGCGTCGGGGCTCGTCAGCGCCATCACGATGTGGAAGTCGGCGCGCTCGCCGTTGGTGATGAACCACTTGGTGCCGTTGATGACGTAGTCGTCGCCGTCGCGCACGGCCGAGGTGGTGAGCTGCGTCGGGTCGGAGCCGGTGCCGACCTCGGTCATCGAGAAGGCCGAGAGCAGCCTGCCCTCCAGCAGCGGCGTCATCCAGTCGCGCTTCTGCTGCTCGTTGCCGGCGATCGCGATCAGCTCGCAGTTGCCCGAGTCCGGGGCCTGGTTGCCGAAGATCGGCGGGGCGAGCTCGCAGGCGCCGAGCACCTCGTGCATCAGGCCGAGCTTCACCTGGCCGAAGCCGGGGCCGCCGTGGTCGGGCCCGAGGTGCGCGGCCCAGAGGCCCTCCGCCTTCACACGCTGCTTGAGCGGCGCGGCGAGGGCGAGGTACGTCCGGTGGTCGAGATCGAGTACCTCGAGCGGGAGGATCTCCTCGCGGACGAACGTGCGCATCCACGCGAGCTTCTCCTCGAACTCCGGCTCGATCGAGAAGTCGAAGGCCATGTCGAGGACTCTAGACCCGGGCCTGTGGCGGCCGGCTCGTGGGGCAGCGGCAGCTTGGCGGAAACTCCAAGCTCGCGCCGGGACGAGCGCCCGCACTGGCGGGCGAGCCGTCAGGATGGGCGGGATGGCGGAGACGGAGGCCCCGGAGCGGCTGCGCCAGTGGTGCGCCGAGACCCTCGGCGAGGAGCTGGTGGCGATCCGCCGCCTCACCGGCGGCAACTCCAACGAGACGAACCTGCTCGAGACGAGCGCCGGCCAGCGGGTCCTGCGCCGCCCGCCCGCCGCCGCGATCTCGCCGAGCGCGCACTCGATGGAGCGCGAGTTCCGCATCCTCAGCGCGCTGGCCGGCACCGCCGTGCCGGTGCCGCGCCCGCTGGCCCTCTGCACCGACCCGCAGGTCGTCGGCGCGCCGTTCCTCGTGATGGACTTCGTCGACGGCGTCTCGCTGCTCGACGTGCTGCCCGAGGGGTACCCGCCCGGCGCCGACAGCGTGCGGGCCGTCGGCGAGGCGCTCGTCGATGCGCTCGCCGCGCTGCACGCGGCGCCGTGGCGGGAGATCGGCCTCGCCGACTTCGGCAAGCCCGACGGCTTCCTGGAGCGGCAGGTCTCGCGCTGGCGCGGCCAGTACGACCGCTACCAGGTGCGCGAGATCCCGGCTTTCGAGCAGGTGGCCGACTGGCTGGCCGCCTCGACGCCGGCCACGTCCGCGCCGGGCATCCTGCACGGCGACTTTCACCTCGACAACTGCATCGTCTCGCGGACGCCGCCGGCGCGCGTGCTCGCGATCGTCGACTGGGAGATGGCGACGATCGGCGACCCGTTGCTCGACCTCGGGCTGATGCTCGCCTTCTGGGGCACCGATCGGCCCGAGCGCCCGGGCTTCCCACGCATCCAGGGGGTCAGCCGCGTGGCGGGCGCGCCCTCGCGGCAGGAGCTGGCCGACCGCTATGCCCGCGCCAGCGGCCGCTCGGTCGAGCACCTGCCGTACTATCTGGCGCTCGCCTTCTGGAAGCTCGCCGCGATCGTCGAGGGTGCCTACGCGCAGCTCCTCGGCGGCCAGCAGGACACCGACTACGCCCGCAACCTCGAGCACGACGTCCCGGCGTTGCTCGAGGAGGCGGCGGGCTTCGCCGGGCTGCGGTAGCGCCGCTTCGCTCGCAACGCAGCTGTAACCGCAGCCGCGTCGCGCCGCGTTCTACCGCGCCGTCATCCGCAGCGCGCCGTCGAGGCGGATCGTCTCGCCGTTGAGCAGCCGGTTGGCGACGATGAACGCGACGAGCTCGCCGTACTCGGCGGGGTCGCCCATGCGCGACGGATAGGGCACCGTCGCCGCGATCGACTGGCGAACGTCCTCGGGCAGGGCGCCCAGCAGCGGCGTGTCGAACGTGCCCGGGGCGATCGTCATGACTCTGATCCCGCGGCTCGCGAGGTCGCGCGCAGCGGCCAGCGTCATCGTCACGATGGCGCCCTTCGAGGCGCCGTAGGCGACCTGCCCGATCTGCGGCTCGTACGCCGCCACCGAGGCGGTGTTGACGACGACGCCGCGCTCGCCGTCCTCGAGCGGCTCGTTCGAGTTCATCGCGGCGGCGCCGAGGCGCATCACGTTGAACGTGCCGATCAGGTTGACGTTGATCACGCGCACGAAGCTGTCGAGGTCGTGGGCGCCGGTCTTCCCGACCGTCTTCTCCGAGATGCCGATGCCGGCGCAGTTGACGACGACGCGCAGGCCGAGCGGGGAGGAGGCCGCCTCGTCGACGGCTGCCTGCACCGCGACGGGGTCGGTGACGTCGCCGGCGAAGGCGCGGGCGCCGTTGCCGAGCTTCGCAGCGAGAGCCGTGCCGGCCTCGGCGTTGCGGTCGAAGATCACGACGCGGAAGCCCGCCTGCGCGAGCCGCCGCGCGGTCGCCGCGCCGAGGCCCGAGGCCCCGCCCGAGACGAGCGCCGACTTGCCTGTGTTGCTCATATCCGCTGGATCACCGTTCCTGTCCCGATTCCGCCGCCACAGCACATGGCGACCAGTCCGATCTCCTTGCCGCTCCGCTCGAGCTCGTGGAGAAGAGTAGTCAGCAGGCGCGCGCCGCTGGCGCCGAGCGGGTGCCCGAGCGCGATCGCGCCGCCGTTGACGTTGACCCGCTCCGGGTCGGCGCCGAGCTCCGTCTGCCAGGCCAGCGGCACCGATGCGAACGCCTCGTTGATCTCGAACAGGTCGATGTCGTCGATACCCAGGCCGAGGCGCGCCAGCATCCGCTGCGTCGCCGGGATCGGCCCCTCCAGCATCAGCACCGGGTCGACCCCGACGGTGGTCTGGTCGAGCACGCGGGCGCGGGGCCGCAGCCCGCTCGCCTCGGCGTGCTCGCGCGTCATCAGCAGCAGCGCCGCCGCACCGTCCGAGATCTGGGACGAGTTGCCGGCGGTGATGCGGCCGCCCTCCTGGAACGCCGGCTTGAGGGCGGCGAGGCCCTCCGGCGTCGAGTCGGGGCGGATGCCCTGGTCGGCGGTGACGCCGGCAACCGGGACGATCTCGCGGGTGAAGCGGCCCTCGGCGGTCGCCTGCGCGGCCAGCCGATGCGAGCGCGCGCTGAACGCGTCCATCTGCTCGCGCGTGACGCCGTACTTGTCGGCGACGAGGTCGGCCGAGATGCCCTGGCCGACGAGCCCGTAGCGGTCGACCAGCTCCTGCGGCCACGGCGTCCCGAGCTCGTCGGTCCAGCGCAGGTTAGTGCCGAGCGGCAGGTGGCCCATGTGCTCGATGCCGCCGGCCAGGACGACGTCGTGGACGCCCGCCGCGATCTGCGCGGCGGCGAAGTTGAAGGCCTGCTGGCCGGAGCCGCACTGCCGATCCAGCGTCGTCGCGGGCACCGTGATCGGCAGGCCCGCCTGCAGCCAGGCGTTGCGCCCGATGTTGAGGGCCTGCTCGCCGTACTGGGTGACGCAGCCGACTAGCACGTCCTCGATGGTCGCGGCGTCGATCCCGGAGCGCCGCACCACCTCGCTGAAGGCCGCGCCCAGCAGGTCATTCGCGTGGACGTCCCGGAACACGCCCTTCTCGCGATGCCCGCGGCCGACCGGTGTGCGCACGGCCTCGACGATCACGACCTCGCGGCCACTCATTCCACTGGGCATGTCCTTCTCCTAACGGTCGATCAGCTGGCGTGCACGCTCGATCAGGTACGGCACGCCCGTCTCGAGCTCGGCGAACCACTCGTCGTCGGCAGTGCCGGACAGGTGACGCTTGTAGCTCCCCTCGAACAGGATCGCCAGGCGCCAGAGCCCGAACACCTGGTACCAGCCGATGCGGGAGGTGTCGCGGCCGGTGCGTTGCTCGTACAGGGCGCGCAGCTCGTCGCGCGTCAGGAAGCCACCCTCGCCGGTGGCCATGCACAGGCGCAGCGGCTCCTCGATCTGCTCGCCGGGCTCGGCCCACCACACCATCAGCCAGGCGAGATCGGCGAGCGGATCGCCGATGGTTGAGAGCTCCCAGTCGAGCAAGGCGGCGCAGCGGGGGGGCGTGCCGGGCTGGATGATGAGGTTGTCGAGCTTGAAGTCGCCGTGGACGATCGTCGCCTCGGGCGAGTGCGGCACGTTCTGCTCGACCCAGTGCCCGACCTCCTCGAGGTGCGGGACGGTGCGCGTGCGGGTGGCGGCCCACATCTTCTGCCAGCGCCGGATCTGACGGTGGAGATAGTCACCCGAGGCCGGCACGACCTCGTCCAGCCCGATCGCCTTCCAGTCGGCCGCGTGCAGCTCGGCCATCAGCTCGATGATGTCGGCGGAGAGGGCGCGGCGCGCTGCCTCGTCCGGCAGCTCGGGCGGCACGGTCGTACGGACGACGAAGCCGTCGACGCGCTCCATCAGGTAGAACGGCGCGCCGACGATGCTGAGGTCGCCCGACGAGGCGACGGGCTGGGGCACGCGCAGGTTGGCGTGGGCGAGCCGCTCGAGGATGCGGTACTCGCGCAGCATGTCGTGCGCGGAAGGGGGCAGCGGCCCGGCCGGCGGCCGGCGCAGAACGTATCTGCCCGCGCCCGCCAGCACCGTGAAGGTCAGGTTGGAGTGCCCCGCCTGGACACGGTCGACTGTGAGCTCGTCGCCCGTGTCGAAGCCCGGGAGCGACTGCACGAGGAAGGCGCGCAAGGCCTCCTCGTCGATGTGGTCGGTTGTCGTAGGGGCGGCCATGCAGCGCGATGAGGGGCGCCGATGCGCCTGCCTGAAAACCTAGAGTGGCCGCTCCTTCGTCTGGGGTCGCCGGAGGTGTGAAGCCTGTTGACTTCTCTAAGGGCTCATTCCAGCATGAGCGTTGATCCCCGGCACACCTGCGAAGCCCTGCAAGCCGCCCGAGCGCGTCTTGACGGCCCGGTCGAGCGCCCGGCGATCGCGCGAAACGCTGGATTCCGGCTACGAGCTCGCTCTGGAAGGGGCTCTCGGGGTCGGGCCGCGGGAGCCCGGCCGGAACGGGCGTCGCCCGGGGCGGACACGCGGCGTGGCACGGATACCGGCTGGAACGGCCGATCGCTCTGCCGGTTCCGCGCCTTCGGTGTCCCGCTGCGCCGGGCCGGGCGTGCGCACCGCCGCTTGGACAGACCTCGGCGTGATTCGGGCCGACCGCGGCGGCACGGTCGGCGCTGCTCCCGGCGGTGCTCCCGACGGTGCGCTCGGCGGCGCACTCGCCGCTACCCGTGGCGGCAGCACGTTCGGCGGCTCCGTTAGCTCGGAGAGCGCGTTGCGCATGAACTGCTGCAGCCGGGGATCGACCAGGCCGTGACCGAGGCCGTCCGGCGAGAAATCGTCGATGCCCCAGACGAACTGGAGCGAGCCCGCGCTGAAGACCTCGCTGCCGGAGGGAGCGGTGTAGCGGACGGCGTCGGCATTGCCGGCCCAGGCGCTGCCGGCTTCGTGATGGAAGACGACGGTCACCGCGTGACCGCACGACCAGGCCGCTGTCGCGCCGGGGGGAATGGAGTCCGCCTCGACGCTGACGAGGCCCCGCAGCGTGCTCGCAGCGGTGAGCCCCGTGTTTGCGAACCAGCGGTCGCCCGCCATGGCCGCGGGCACGACGTAGTCGGAGGTGCCCCAGTTGAGCAGCCCGCCGGCATGCTGAACGCCGAGCAGCTCACACTCGTACCGCAGCGGCTGCAGCTCACGAAACATCGCGGTCTTCGCCGAGGGATCCGGGTTCGGGTCGTCGGTCGACTTGTAGGCGACGATCGTCCGTTCGCCGTCCTCGTAGCGGATCTGCCAGTAGCCGATATTCGCAGCCAAGAAGGCGAGGTTCGTGCCCCGATCGCGCGCCCCGTCCTGGGCGTCGCGCTCCTGGCGTGTCCAGTACTCGCCGTGGCCAGCGGTGATCACGAGCCGGTAACGCGAGAGCGAGCCGGGGTCGCGATGCGTGTCGACATCGGTCTGGTACGAGACATCGTTGCCTTCACGCTCGAGGAATCGCACGAGCGGCAGCTCCCAGTGGAGGGGCCCCTGTGCGCCGGGCAAAGTCCAGTCGTACGGCCGGTCGAAGCTCACGCGGTGCGCCGGGTCGGAGCCTCCCGCGCTCGAGAAGTTGTAGAGGCTCGAACCGCCCCAGCCGTTGTACGCCTGCCAGGTGTTCACGGGCACCTGGACGATGGTGGCTGCGGCTCGCCCTGGCGGCTCGCGTCCAATCACATACGTCGTCGCCACCCGTCCGGCCTGCGGCCCGGTCGTCAGCTGCGCCTCGACCAGGTAGTACCCGCTCGTCCAGTCCGAGCCGACAGTGAAGGTATCCGTCACGGGCCACCCGGCGCGGATGGCACCGTCTGGCCCCGGCGGCTGTGGGCCGTGTGGAATCCCCGGCTTATCGGTAGTGCAGCCCGGGACGCAGGCCACTTGCCGGGCACCCGCTCCGCCGTACCAGCCGAGCCGATAGACGAGGATCCGGTAGCCGGCGGCCGGGTTCGTGCTCACGTGCAGCGACACGGACTCGCCCGGGAGGACGCTCGTTTCGGACGCGTAGACCTCCACCGCCGGCCCGGTCGCTGCCGGGAGCAGCCACCCCGGTGACCCGGGCAGCCCATTCTCCGTCTGCACGGGGTTTCCGGCAGCACGTCCTGCTCCCGCGGAGAGCGGCAGCAGCGCGAGCGCGATGACGGCGACGCGGAGCGCACGGGCGAAGGTGGGAGTCAGGAGTGACATCAGTTGGGGGGGGGCGCACACAACCGGCCGCGACCGCCGGGAGTGCCGTCGCAGAAGCCGAACTAGCGGTCGGAGGAAGGAGTTTCCAGGCTTGCCGCGCCTCTTCCGTGACCGCCTGAGCGCTGCCAGTATGCCGAAGCCCCCGGACGAGCGCGGCCGATGGCGCTCGGAGGCGGGAGGGTGACCCGATGCCGCCCGGCTACCCGGAGCGGCGGCTCTCGAGAAAGCCGCGCAAACCGGCCTTCCCCTCGTCGCTCCAGAGAGCGGCGTCGATGCCCTCGCCCTCGATCGCGAGGCCGCGGGCGCTGTCTCCCTCGGCGACCGCTGCGACCGCCCGCTTGATCGCCGCGACGGCGACCGGCGAGGCGGCGGCGAGCCGCTCGGCCAGGGCCATTGCCTCCGCGTCGACGTCGGCATCGGGTACCGCCCGGGTGACAATCCCCAGGCGCTCGGCCTCGTCGGCGAGCAGCAGGCGCCCGTCGAGCATCAAATCGAGCGCGCGGGCAGGGCCGAGCAGGCGCGTGAGCCGCTGGGTGCCGCCGGCGCCGGGTATGAGGCCGATGCGCACCTCGGGCAGTCCGAGCCGCGACGAGCTGCCGGCGATGCGGAGGTCGCAGGCCAGCGCCAGCTCGAGGCCGCCGCCTGCGGCGACGCCGCTGATCGCAGCCACCGTCGGCTTGGGCAGCGCTGCGAGGCGGTCAAGGACGGCGGGCAGCACGCGCATCCGCTGGATCGTGGCCCGGTCGCCGGCGTCGAGCGCGGCGAGCATGGCCTTGATGTCGGCGCCGGCCATGAAGAAGCGCTCGACAGCGCTGCGGATGAGCACGGCGCGGCTCGCGTCGCCGGCGATCCGGTCGACCGCGTCGCCGAGCGCCTCGATCAGCTCGACGTCGGCCGCGTTGGTCGGCGGCCGGCACATGCTGAGCACGGCGACGCCGCCGACATCATCCCTGCGGATCAGCTCGGTCATCGCTGCAACGCCTGCGCGCCGGTCAGACCAGGATGCGCGAGCGCAGAAAGTCGACGATCGTGCTCGTCGGCGAGCCGGGGCCGAACACCTCGGCGACGCCCAGCTGCTTCAGCTCGATCGCGTCGTCCGCCGGGATCGTCCCGCCCAGGACGACGACCATGTCCCGCGCGCCGGCCTCCGCCAGCAGATCCATGATGCGCGGCACCAGCGTCATGTGTGCGCCCGACAGGATCGAGATGCCGATCGCGTCGGCGTCCTCCTGCAGCGCGGTCTCGACGATCTGCTCGGGCAGCTGGTGCAGGCCGGTGTAGACGACCTCCATGCCTGCGTCGCGCAGCGCGCGGGCGATGATCTTGGCGCCACGGTCGTGGCCGTCGAGGCCTGGCTTGGCGATGACAACGCGGATCCGTGCGGGGGCAGCCATTGCAACTCCTCCTAGAAGACCGGCGTCTCGCGCCAGACGCCCCAGACTTCACGCAAAGCGTCGCACATCTCGCCCATCGTCGTGTAGCAGCGGGTGGCATCGATGATCGGGTACATCAGGTTCGACCGCTCCTTGGCCGCCTCGGTCTTGAGGCGGGTCAACGCGGCCTCGACGGCGGCGCTGTCGCGGCCTGCCTTCATCGCCTTCAGCCGGTCGACCTGTTTGCGCTCGAGCGCCGGGTCGATCTTGAGGGTCGGGATCAGCTCGTCGTCGTCGATCTGGTAGCCGTTGACGCCGACGATGATGCGCTGGCCCGACTCGACCTCGTTCTGGTACTGGAAGCTGGCCTCGGCGATCTCGCGCTGAAAGAAGTTCTCCTCGATCGCGGGGATGACGCCGCCGAGCTTCGCGATCCGCTCGAAGTAGTCGTAGGCCTGGCGCTCGAGCTCGTCCGTCATGTGCTCGACGTACCAGGAGCCCCCGAGCGGGTCGGCGGTGTGGGCGACGCCGGTCTCGTGCGCGATCACCTGCTGGGTGCGCAGCGCGATCCGCACAGCCTTTTCGGTGGGCAGGGCGAGCGCCTCGTCGTACGAGTTGGTGTGCAGTGACTGGGTGCCGCCGAGCACGCCCGCGAGCGCCTCGATCGCGGTGCGCACGATGTTCACCTCGGGCTGCTGCGCTGTGAGCGAGACGCCGGCGGTCTGGGTGTGGAAGCGCATCAGCCACGACCTGGGATCCTTGGCGCCGTACTTGTCGCGCATTTCACGCGCCCAGATGCGGCGGGCGGCGCGGTACTTGCCGATCTCCTCGAAGAAGTCGATGTGCGCGTTGAAGAAGAAGGAGAGACGCGGGGCGAAGCTGTCGACGTCGAGGCCGCGAGCGATCGAGTGCTCGACGTACGCGAAGCCGTTCGCGAGCGTGAAGGCGAGCTCCTGGGCGGCGGTCGAGCCGGCCTCGCGGATGTGGTAGCCCGAGATCGACACGGGGTGCCAGAGCGGCATCTCCTGCGCGCAGAACTCGATCATGTCGATGCAGAGGCGCATCGACGGGTGCGGCGGGAAAATCCACTCCTTCTGGGCGATGTACTCCTTGAGGATGTCCGTCTGGATCGTCCCTCGGAGCTTGTCGCGCGTCACGCCCTGCTGCTCACCGACAACGAGGTAGAACGCGAGCAGCATCGCGGCCGGCGAGTTGATCGTCATCGACGTCGACACCTGGCCCAGCGGGATGCCGGCGAACAGCGTATCCATGTCAGCCAGCGAGTCGAGCGCGACACCCTCGACGCCGACCTCGCCCAGCGACCGCGCGTGATCGGAGTCGTAGCCCATCAGCGTCGGCATGTCGAAGGCCGTCGAGAGGCCGGTCTGGCCCTGCGAGAGGAGGAACTTGAAGCGCCGGTTGGTGTCCTCGGGCGTGCCGAATCCGGCGAACATACGCATGGTCCACGGCTTGCCGCGATACATCGTCTCGTGGACGCCGCGGGTGAAGGGGTAGTGCCCCGGATCGCCGATGTGCTCGGCGTAGCTGCCCGCGACGTCGGCCGGTTTGTAAATGGGCTTGACAGGAAGGCCGCTCATCGTCTCGTAGGTGCGCGGTTTCGTCG
>JANXXF010000160.1 GCA_025350775.1 Actinomycetes bacterium | reverse complement strand
GCGCCGCTCGATCTCGGCTGCGATGGCCGCGCCGCTCTCGCCGCGGACGGTGAACAGGTCGAGCACCTCGTCGCTGATGAGGGCGGGCATCGCGTCCCAGCCGCCGGTCGTCGAGAGCCGGTGCAGCTCGTGCGCGACGTCGTCGAGGCCCTCGTCGCTGAGCGTGTCGCGGTACATCGGCGTCGACGCGTAGAACGAGATGCGCTTGCGCACCTCCTCGATCTCCTCTTCGGTCTGCATCACGAACAGGCAGAGCGTCACCTCGAAGGTCGCACGTGTGCGCCCGGAGGTCGCGAGCCCGCGCTCGATCGTCGGCAGGACGGTCTCCTTCACGTAGCGCACCGACTGCAGCGGGTGGATGACGACGCCGTCCGCGACCTCACCGGCCGCCTCCAGCATCGGGCCACGATAGGCGGCCAGCACGACGGGCGGCGGCCCCCAGGGGCCGAGGCGCTCCGGCCGGAACGCCGGCGGCATCAGCGTGTGGTGGTAGAAGTCGCCACGGAACTCGAGCGGCGCATCCTCCTCCCAGGCCGTGTGGATTGCCTTCACCGCCAGCACCAGCTCGCGCATGCGCGACACCGGCTTGTCCCACACCGACGAGAAGCGGTGGCGGATGTGCGGCTTGATCTGCGAGCCGAGACCGAGCACGAAGCGGCCTTCCGACAGCGCCTGGAGATCCCACGCGGCATAGGCGAGGTGCATCGGGCTGCGCGGCAGCGCGATCGCGACGCCGGTCGCCAGGCCGACCCGCTGGGTGGCCTGCGCGGCGAGCACGAGCGGGAAGAAGGGGTCGTGGTTCGTCTCGGTCGTCCAGAGACGCCCCACGCCGAGCTCCTCGCAACGACGCGCCCAGGCGGGCACGTGCGCGAGGTCGAAGCCGCGAACGGTCGCGTCGATCTCCATCAGCTCATCCTTCCTTCCGATACCGCGACACAGGCCTGACATACCGGCCAGCCGAGATTCCAGCCGACACCGGTCTGGTCGACGCCGCAGAGCGCCGTGTCCGGGTCGGAGTCGGAGACCAGATGCTCGATCTGCTCGAAGGTGCTACCAGGCCCGCCGTGGCGCTGGCGCGGCTGCGCGCTGACGTCTCCTGCGGCCATGCGGGGCGGCGCGGCTGCGCTACTCCGGATTCTGCGGGCCGAGCTCGAAGTGGACGTGGTCGCCGTGCGGCTCGGCATCGAGCTTGCTGTCCTCGAGCAGCTCGGCCGCGTCGTCGTCGAGATAGATGAAAACGCCGCTGCCGGCGTCGATGATGACGTCGCCCTCGCAGGGCGCGTCCTCGACGTTGAGCGCGACCTCGGCCTCGTCCTCATCCTCGCCCTCGAAGGAGATGCGGAAGCCGGTGCCGGCAGGCGCGTCCGGCCCGATGATGTCCTTGATCGCCACAATCGCAGCGTCGGTGATCTCGAGCACTGGGGCCTCTCCTCTCGGTGGTTCGGGAGCCGAAAGCCTAGCTAGCCGCCGGTCGAGGCCGCGTCGCAGGCGACACCGAGCTCGGCGCGGACGCGGGCTGCCGGAATGCCGCAACCGAGGTCGCTGCTGCCGAGCGCCAGCACATGCCAGACGCCGAGCTCACGCTGGAGCACCGCGGTCACCGAGCCGAGCGACGCTCCGCCGGTAGTGAAGCCGTCGAGGCGGACGGCGGCGTACTCGGGGTCGGCGGCGGCGAACTGGATGCGTGCGACAGCGATGCGGGGGACAGCGCAGCAGTCGGAGGTGGCGACGTAGGCGCGGACGGCGCCGGCGACCAGCACGCGCTCGGACGGATGGGCTACGGCGACTAGCACGCCGGCCAGGGAGACGGCCGCGACCGCAGCCACGACCGTCGCGACCTGCGCCGGGTGCATCACCCGGACCCCCGTGCCAGCAGCCAGCGCTGCTGCACCGGCTGGAGCAGCAGGTAGACGAGCGCGGCCACGCCCCCGCCCCACGCCACCTTGACGAGACTGTCCGGGACGAGCGAGTAGACGCCCACGCCGATCGCGATCGAGATCATGGCCGCCACGTTGATGCCGCCGACGTAGCGGTACCGGCCGCGCGGATCGAACAGCGCCTCGACGTCGATCTGCTGCCGCTTGATGACGAGGTACTCAACGATGACCACGCCGGCCAGTGGCGCCGAGACGTTGCCGAGCCGCGTCGTCCAACTCGCGGCCGAGTCCACGAGGTCGGGCACCGCGGCGAGCGCGATGCCGGCGCAGGCGCCGACCGCGGTCGCGAACGGGCGGCCGAGCCGCGGCGCCGCGTTGACCAGCGACAGACCCACCTGGTACGCGTTGCCGATGTTCACCGAAGTGACCTGGATGACGAGCGCCAGTAGGACAAACGCGAGGATAGGCTTGCTGCCCGTCAGCGTCGTGACCACCTCGAATGAGCCCTTGCCGCTACCGGTGGCCGCGGCCGCATAGGCGCCGACGAACGTCGTCACGACCATCGCGAGCGCCGACGAGGCGACAAGGCCGATGCGGATGTCGCGCCGCGTGCGCGTGTAGCGCGTGATGTCGGCGACACTGGGCAGGAACGTGAGCGTCGACCCGACGATCAGCGTCAGCCACGCGGCGAAGCCGGCCCAGCGGAGATGCTGGTCGGGCGAGTGGAATACCCGGCCGACGGCGAAGCGCGGGTCGTTGCTCGACAGGTAGAGCCCCAGCATCACGCCGACGAAGGCGAGGCCGAGCGGCAGCACCACCTTCGAGACGTAGCGGATGACGTCGAACCCGACGACGGCGAGCAACGCCTGCACGGCGGCGAGGCCGACGGCGACGGGAACGATGCCCGGGCGCACGCCCGCCAGCGCGTCGACGAGCGCGCGGACGGCATAGGCGGCGGTGATCGCCTGGGCGGCGAACCAGTACAGCGCGGCGATCGTCCGGTAGCCGGACGAGAGCCCCCGGGCACCCCAGATGCCGAGGAAGGCCCGCAGCGAGACCTGCCCGGGGATCCCGTAGTCGGAGCCGACCTGGGCGAGCGGCGTGAGGATCGCGAAGGCGAGCAGCACGCCGAGCACGGAGCAGAGGACGGCCCACCAGAGCGGAAGGCCGAACTCCGTGACCGCGAGCGCGCCGAGCACGAAGTACAGCGGATTGACGGCGAAGGCGAAATTGATTGCGAAGAGATCCGCCCAGGTGCCCGTCCGCTGCTCCCGCGGGACGGGCTGGATTCCGATCTCTTCGATCACAGGCATCCAGCGGACAGTAACGTGATGCGGTCGAAGCCGATGCCTGACCCGCCGCTACAGCCTCGCGCCCGCGACCCCGCGTGGACATGTCCGAAGGTGCCCGGTAACGTGGATCGTGGCAGCAGGCAGAAGGGAGCGGCGATGGGGCTCGGCAAGGTGCGGCTCGGTGTGGCGACGCTACTCGTCGTGGCCCTCTCCGCGACGATGGCAGTCGCGGCGCGCGACGCCGGCGCCAGGTCGGCTCACAGCGACCCGTGCCACACGCGGCACCTCTGCCCGTCCGACCATCACAGCTACGCCTGGGCTACGGCCGGCGGTACGGCGTGGGAGTGCGCGAAGGACGGCGCAAGCGAGGTGACCGCCGCCGACACGAGCGCAATCACGTACGACGGCCTCCCCTACCGTTGCCACGCGGCCGGCGCGGCTGCCACTCCACCCGTGGCCTCCGAACCGGCCCCCGCACCCGCCGCCACGCCGGCTCGTACGCCCGCTCGCGGCAGCTGCCGCGCCCGTGGCTCGTTCCCCGACCCGGACTGCACCCCAGGAGCGGTATTCAAGAGCGCCACGCGGGCGCAGGTCTGCGTGTCCGGCTACTCCAGCAGCGTCCGCAACGTCCCGGAGTCGGTCAAGCGCTCCGTCTACGCGAAGTACGGCATCGTCACGCGCACGCGCGGCCAGTACGAGGTCGACCACCTCATCAGCCTGGAGCTAGGCGGCTCGAACGAGATCGCGAACCTCTGGCCCGAGGAAGCCCAGGCAATCGCCGGCTTCCGCCAGAAAGACAGGCTCGAAAACGCCTTGCACCGTGAGGTGTGCGCCGGTCGCCTCAGCCTGGCGGTGGCCCAGCGTAAGATCGCGACGAACTGGGTCGCCACGTACCGATCGCTCGGTTGAGCGCTCGCCGGCGAGCTCGTCCGGCGCCTCGGCGACCTGCGCCGTTGCAACTCCTGCGAGTGCCAGTACGAGCGACATCCCCTTAAACCGGAAGGTGGCCGCCCGGCGTGACTGGACGCGAGCGGGACGCCGGTTTCCCGCCTGGCCGGCCACCGTGCCTGAACAGCAGAAATGCCCGCTTACGGGCATTTCCTGGTTCCTGCGAGACTCTGCGATTAGTGGACCTGAGGGGAACTTATTCAAACCCTCCACCACTCCTTGAGGGTCTGCTCAAACACTACTGTCCTGCGTCTTCTCAGAGACGCTCCTCCAGGAAGAACGGGAACAAGACCTCAGAATCTCACAAGTAGAACCCTCGCAATCGCCCTACTTGTAACTCATGTTACTACGCTGTCGGCCCGAGGTCCAGCGCGAACCTCAGCCGCGCCGCCATCGAGTGCGTGTTCGGCCGATCCGGACAGACCTTAGGTCTGGCGGGCGAAACGTCAAGGGGCCCGGCTCGGGTTGATGAGTTTGCCCTCGTTCTCGAGCGGCGGATTGCCCTGGGCAGCGACGGTGATCAGACTGACATTCGCCGGTCGGGACGGCATGACTGGGAACCGTCGGGAGCTGCCTCCGTCTAAGGTCGCGGGTCACCGGCGGCAGGAGCGGCTCGCTCGCACCGGTCACGGTCGAACCACTCCAGAAAGAACCGGCCAAACGCGCTGTTGAGGCCGCGCACCCACTGGACGACGTCGGTTCCGTCGCGGATGAGCTCTTGGAAGCGCGCATCAAGGTAGACCCGCTGGTAGTGGAAGATGCCGTTTCGATAGCGGCGAAGGAGGTCGACGTTCGGCGAGGCAAGGAGCGCGTCGATCTCGACATCGGCGAGCCTGAGTTCCTGCCAGCCCTCGATGACAACGTGGAGGCCGCCGTACCAGTACGACATGGCGATCCAGCTCTCGTTCCAGTTCTCCCCGGCGTACTTCGGAGCCTCGCCCTGCTCGGTCGCGTG
>JANXXF010000121.1 GCA_025350775.1 Actinomycetes bacterium | reverse complement strand
CCCCGCCGAGCGCGCGCGCCGCCAGGCGGGCCTGCCCGCGCGAGCGCAGAGGCCCGAGCGGCCCGGGCGTCGCCGAGCAGACGAGCCCGGGGCCGCGGCGGCGCAGGTAGACGTAGCGGTCGGGTCGCACGGTGCGGACGTTGGCGGCGGGGCGGAGGCTGCGCAGCAGGCGCAGCTCCTCGAGCGCCGCTTCCAACTCGGAGCCGCACACGCGCCACTCGACGCGGTCGAGCGCGCCCAACGCCGCCTCCACGGTCGGTCGCAGCCGCTCCGACTGGAAGTACGAGCGCAGCCGCTGGCGCAGGTCGCGGGCGCGGCCGACGTAGAGCACCTGGCCGTTGCGGTCGTGGAAGAGGTAGACACCGGGCGCGGTGGGGGCGCCGGCGACGAGCTGGCGCTTGCCGTGGGCGCGGCGCCCCCGGGTGGCCGACAGCGCGACCAGGTCGGCGACGGTGGCGGCGCCGCGCTCCTGCGCCAGGCCGATCAGCTGCAGCAGGATCTCGGCGGTCGCCTGGGCATCCGGCAGCGCGCGGTGGCACGGGTCGACCGACGTCCCGAAGAACGTCGCCACCGCGCTCAGGCTCGCCCGTTGCAGCCGCCCGGCCAGCAGGACGCGCGACAGCCCGACGGTGTCCACCACCGGGGCCGCCAGCCGGCGCCCCGTCAGCCCCAGGGTCTCCCGGTCGAGGAAGGCCATGTCGAAGCGCGCGTTGTGGGCGACGAGCGCGGCATCGCCGGCGAAGGCCAGGAAGCGCCGCACGGCCAGCCGCACCGGCGGCGCGCCACGCACGTCGGCGTCGGTGATGCCGGTGAGCGCCTCGATCGCCGGGCCGATTCGCACACCGGGGTTCGCCAGCGTCTCGAACGTCTCGACGATCTCGAGCGCGCGGATGCGCACCGCGCCGATCTCGCAGATCCGGGCCTCGCCGGGCCGCAGGCCGGTCGTCTCGAGGTCGACGACGACGAACTCGGCCAGCTCGAGCGGGGTCGAGGAGCCTGGGGCCTCGACGAGCGCGACGGCGTCGCGTGCCCACACGAGCCGGGCATCGTCCTCGACGAGCTCGTGCAGGAGGGTTCGCGCCAGCCCGACGGGCGCGTTGGCCAGCGCGAACAGGTGGCGTGCGGCATCCTCGGCGGGCACCGGGCCGCGCCGCTCCTCGACGAGATCGACCAGGCGGTCGGCGGCATCGAGGCGGAGCTGCACGCAGTCGAGAGTAATCGAACATACGTTCGCTGTCCAACCGGACGCGGCCGCACAGGTACCCTGCCGGGTCGTGGCCGCGCCGGTAACCAAGGGACAGGAGCTCGAGCTCCGCATCGACTCGCTCGCCTACGGCGGCAACGGCGTCGCGCGCCGGGACGGCTTTGTCGTCTTCGTGAAGCGCGGCCTGCCGGGCGATCTCGTGCGCGCCCAGGTGACGAAGGTCAAGAAGGGCTACGCCGAGGCGTTCCGCACGCAGCTGCTCGAGCCGGGCGCGAGCCGCGTCGAGCCGCGCTGCCCGCACTTCGGCGAGTGTGGTGGCTGCCGCTTCCAGGATCTCGCGTACGAGGCGCAGCTCGAGGCGAAGGTCGACCAGGTGCGCGAATCGCTGCGGCGCCTCGGCGACATCGCCGACCCGCCGATGGAGGCCGCCATTCCGGCGGACGAGATCTACGGCTACCGCAACAAGCTGGAGTTCTCGTTCACGCAGACCGACGACGGCCCCGACCTCGGCTTCCACCGCGCCGGCCGCTGGGACGAGGTGCTGGGCATCGCCGCCTGCCACATCGCCAGCGACACCGTCAACAGCATCCGCGCCGCCGTCCGCGACTGGGCGCGCAGCACCGGCCTCTCGGTGTACGACCAGCGCGAGCACGTCGGCTACCTGCGGCACCTGCTGGTGCGCGAGGGCCGCAACACCGGCCAGGCGCTGGTCGTGCTCGTCACTGGCCCCGGCGACCTGCGTGGCCGCGAGGAGCTCGTCGCGACGCTGCAGCAGTTCCCCGAGGTCAAGTCGATCCACTGGGGCGTCAACGAGGGCCAGTCCGAGATCACCGGCGTGCCGACGAAGCTGCTGTGGGGCACCGAGTGGATCGAGGAGGAGATCCTGGGCCTGCGCTACCGGCTCCGCCCGGGTGCCTTCCTCCAGACGAACACCAGCATGGCCGAGAAGCTCTACGAGGTCGCCATCGACTTCGCCGACCTCAAGGGTGGCGAGACTGTGTACGACCTCTACTGCGGCATCGGCACGATCTCGCTCACGCTTGCCAGCAAGGCGCTCACGGTGTGGGGCATCGAGGTCGTTGAGGAGGCCGTCGCCTGCGCGCTCGAGAACGCCGAGCTGAACGGCGTCTCGAACATCGGCTTCTTCGCCGGCAACGTCGGGCAGGTGCTGGACGAGCTGCGCCAGCGTGCCGGCGCCCCCGACCTCGTCGTCGTCGACCCGCCGCGCGCGGGCCTTGCGGGCAAGGGCCTGCGCCGCCTCGCGGCGCTGCAGTCGCCGCGCATCGTCTACGTCTCGTGCAACCCGACCACGCTTGCCGGCGACCTCAAGGTGCTGTGCGGCGAAGCCGGCTACAACCTGCTGCGGGTCAAGCCCGTCGACATGTTCCCGCACACGCCGCACGTCGAGTGCGTCGCGCTGCTCGAGCTCGACCCGGAGCGCTCGCTCGCCGCCCAGGCGGCACGGGCGGGGATTGCCGTGGGTGACACGGCGAGCTCCACAACGGACGACGACTCACCGGACGCGCCCGGCCAGGACTGACTGAGCGCCGCTCGGTCGGGAAAGACGTCGAGGTAGACGGTGGGGCCAGGCTGAGCGTTGAACGGCGAGGGGCCCGCTTTCGCGGGCCCCTCGCTTCGTTCGGGTGTTCGCGCTACGTGTCTAGCAGAGCGTTGCGATCACCGTGCCGGTGCCAGCGTGGCCCGGGTTGGCGTCGTAGCCTGCATTCGTCTTGACGAGCACGATGTGCGGCGTGTTGCCGCTGATCTGCGAGCCCGACTTGGTGATCGTGCTCGAGACGAGCACTGCCATGTAGGTGGGCAGCGGGCCCGCCGGCGGCGGTGCGCTGTTGCCCGGGTCGGTGCTCCAGGCGGCGCCACAGGACGGCGTCGCCGGGCTCTTCGCGTAGCCCTTGAACGCGGCCGGTGCTGCGCCGCCGCTCAGGGAGTTCACCTTCCACCACTGTGCGCCCCAGAACGTGACGGAGCCCGTCGCGGACTGGTTTCCGACGACGAAGGCGCCGCCGCCGGGTGCGAACGAGTAGACGAACACGCTGTTGCCGTCGTTGGAAGGCAGGTAGTAGGCGTCGCCGGCAAAGGTCGCCGTCACGAGGCCCGGACCTGTCGGCTGAGCCACGACGACAGTGCAGCTGGCAACGCCACCTGCATTGGTCACGTCGCTGCAGCTCTGCGAGCCGAGCGTCAGAACGACGGTGCGGCCGGCGATCGGGGTCACGCCGTCCTCCTTGAGCGTGGCCGAGAGCGTCGCCGTCGAGCCGTTGGCCACGTACCCCGTGACACCCGTGTAGACCGTCGTCGTCTCCTCCCTCGTCACCAGGAACGAGGCCGAGGCGCTGCTCGGGTCGAACGAGGCGTCGCCCGCGAACGACGCAGTCACCGGGTAGCTGCCGGCCGGCACGCTC
>JANXXF010000088.1 GCA_025350775.1 Actinomycetes bacterium | reverse complement strand
GCAGCAGCGCTACTGCCCGGGTCCCGGCGGCGGCGTCGCGCCGACGGCCGGGGTCACCTACTACTACCTGATGAAGTATCAGCCGACGAACGCCGACAAGCCGACGCCGGAGATGACTGGTAGCGACCTCAGCCTGTCGGGCACGCGCCAGGACATCGACCCTAGCAGCAACGCGCCGGTCGTCCTGATGCAGTTCACCGGCAAGGGCGGCAAGAAGTTCCACGACATCACGCGGCGCGAGGCCCAGCGCGGCAAGCTGCTCTTCGGTACGGCCGGCGCCGGCGCCAACCCGCAGTCGTTCCTCCAGCACTTCGCGATCGTCCTGGACGGCGTCGTCCAGTCGGCCCCGTCGATCGACTTCGTGCAGTACCCCGACGGCATCGACCCGATCAACGGCGCCCAGATCACGGGCATCAACTCGGCGAAGGAGGCGAAGGATCTCGCGATCGTCCTCCAGACCGGCGCGCTGCCCGTCAACTTCGTCCAGGTGGAGCGCACCGATGTCTCGGCGACGCTGGGCAAGGACTCGCTCAACCAGGCCGTCAAGGCCGCGATCGGCGGCATCCTGCTGGTCGTCCTCTTCCTGCTGCTCCTGTACCGCTTCCTCGGCGTGATCGCCGTGCTCGGCCTCGCCATCTACGGCGCGCTGCTGTACGGCGCGATCCTGCTCTTCGGCGTCACGCTGACGCTGCCGGGCTTCGCGGGCATCATCCTCACGATCGGCGTGGCCGCGGACGCGAATGTGGTCATCTTCGAACGGATCAAGGAAGAGGTGCGCGCCGGGAAGACCGTGCGCGCTGCCATCCAGACCGGCTATCAGAAGGGCTTCCACACGATCATCGACGCCAACGTCGTGACGTGCATCACGGCCCTCGTCCTCTTCGCCGTGGCGACAGCCGGCGTCAAGGGCTTCGCGCTGATGCTGTTCATCGGCACGGTCATCTCTCTTGTCACCGCCGTCGCGGCGACGCGCGCCATGCTCGGCCTGCTCTCCGGCTTCCGCTGGTTCGACAGCCCGCGCTTCATGGGCGCCGCGGGTGCCCAGGGCGGCAAGTGGCTGAACATCGACTTCATGCGCAAGCGCTATCTCTGGTTCGCGCTGTCGGGGACGATCGTCCTGATCTCCGTCGTCTCGCTCGGCGTGCGGGGCCTCAATCTCGGCATCGACTTCAAGGGCGGCACCCAGATAACGTTCAAGACGGCGGCGCCCACCTCGATCGAGACGGTGCGCACCCAGGCCAGGGCGGTCGGCGATGCCAGCGCGGTGATCCAGGGCCGAGGCACGGTCAAGAACGGCAACTACACGAGCTTCCAGGTCAGGACGAAGGCGCTCAAGGGCGACTCCCAGACGCGTCTCTCGTCGTTGCTCGTGCAGAACGTGAAGGCCCAGTCGCTCGGCGTCCGCAACGTGTCCGAGAGCTTCGGCCGCCAGATAGCGAGGCTGGCCATCTGGGCCGTCATCGTCTCGCTGCTGCTGATCGTCATCTACATCTGGATCCGCTTCGACTTCAAGTATTCGCTACCGATCATCGTCGCGCTGATCCACGACCTGTTGATCGCCACCGGCATCTACTCGCTGTCGGGGAGAGAGATGACGTCGTCGACGGTGGCCGCACTGCTGACCGTGCTCGGCTACTCGATCTACGACACGATCATCATCTTCGACCGGATCCGAGAGAACACGCCGATCATGCAGAAGTCGTCGTATGCCCAGATCGTCAACGTCTCGCTCTGGGAGACTATCCGCCGCTCGCTGGCGACGACCTTCATCACGTTGCTGCCGGTCGGCGCGCTGCTCTTCTTCGGTGGGGCGACACTGCAGGACTTCGCCTTCGCGCTGATGGTCGGTGTCGGTTCAGGCGCCTATTCGTCGATCTTCATCGCCGCGCCGCTGCTCACGATCTGGAAGGAGCGGGAGCCGGAGTGGAAGCGCAAGCGGGCGCTGGACAAGCAGACGGACGCGGTCGACCGCGAGCGCATCCTGGCCGAGGCGGAGGCCGCCGGTGCAGCCGCGAAGGTGGCGAAGCGCAGCAGCACCGACGTGCCGCTGTTCGCGACCTCCGATGCGGTGATCGAGGCCGCGCTGGCCGAGTCTGTCGACGAGACCGCCATGGGTGGCGCGACGGCACCGCCGACGGTTGCCGGCGAGGACGACGAGGCCAAGCGCGAGCGGCGGCGGCAGCGCCGCAGTTCGAGGCCGCATGGACGAGCCCGCTAGCTCGCTGCGCGACGCGATCGGACGGCTCGCGCTGGCAGGCCTGGGCGCCGCCAGCCTCACGGCGGAGCGGGCAGACGAGCTCGCCGACGCGCTCGCCGAGCGTGGCTCGGCACGCCGGGCCGACGTCCGCGAGGTGATCGAGGAGGTACGGGGACGCTGGCGCGGCGACGCAGCCCGTGTCGGCGAGCGCGCCGGTGAGAGCCTCCACGGGCTGGTCGGCCAGCTCGGGCTGGCGGGGCGCTCCGAGCTCGCCGAGCTCGAGCTTCGGCTCGCGCAGCTGGAGCACCGGCTCCGCCTCGTCGAGGCAGACCGGGAGACGCCCGATCCACCCCGCTGAGGCGCCCGTCGCGTGAGCAGCACCGTGCTCGACGAGCTCGGCTGGGATGCCGCCGTCGCGGCGTCGTTCGCACCGTTCGCGGCGCGTGGGCTCGCGCCCGGACGCGTGATCGCGCAGCATCGCGGTGGTTATGCCGTCTCCACGGCCGGGGGTGACCTGCTCGCCGACGCGCCGCGCTCGCTGCGCTCCGATCGCGTCCGGCGGCCTGCCGTGGGCGACTGGATCGCCGCCGAGCTGCGGGCAGACGGCAAGGCGACCGTGCGCGCCGTCCTGCCACGGCACAGCGTTTTCGTGCGCAAGGCGGCCGGGGACACGATGCGCGAGCAGGTGGTGGCAGCCAACGTCGACGTCGTGCTGGTCGTGACGTCGCTCGACGACGACCTCAAGGCGCGCCGGCTCGAGCGCTACCTGGCGCTCGTGCTCGAGAGCGGCGCCCGGCCGGCGATCATCATCAGCAAGGTCGACCTCGACGGCGACCGTGAGCGCGCGCTGGCACTTGCCGCAACCGTCGCGGTGGCCTCCGAGACACCGGTGCATCTGCTGTCGTCCCGCTCCGGCGAGGGCCTGGACGAGATCCGCTCGTACTTGGCGCCCGGCCGGACGGTGGCGCTGCTCGGCTCGTCCGGCGTCGGCAAGTCCACGCTGCTCAACGTGCTGCTCGGGTCAGAGGTGCAGCGCACGGCGGAGGTGCGCGCCGATGGCAAGGGCCGTCACACCACGACGACCCGCGAGCTTTTCCGGATTCCGGGCGGCGGCATCGTGCTGGACACGCCAGGCATGCGCGAAATGCAGCTGTGGGAGAGTGAGGCTGGGGTCGACGAGGCGTTCGCCGACGTCGTCACGCTGGTCGAGGAGTGCCGGTTCCCCGACTGCCGCCACGAGAGCGAGCCCGGCTGTGCGGTGCTCGCGGCGGTCGAGGCCGGCCTGTTGCCGCTCGCGCGGGTCGAGAGCTTCCGGCAGCTCCGAGCCGAGCTCGAGGCCAACGACGAGCGGGCCGAGACGAAACGGCGCGCGTCGCGCGACCCGCGCCCGGAGCCGACGTTCGTGCGTCGCCGCGGTCCGCGCTGACCGGTCGCATGCAACACTGACTGCCGATGGCGCGCCAGAGGCAACGCAAGATCGGACGTCTGTCGGAGATCGCCCAGGTGGCGGCCCGGCACGGCTTCGGCTACTTTCTCGAGTCGCACCGGTTACGCCAGCTGCTGCCTTGGCATCAGCGGTTGACGGCCGCCGACGGGGCGCCGATCTCCTCGCGTGGCCAGCACCTGCGGGAGATGCTCGACGAGCTGGGGCCGACCTTCGTCAAGTTCGGCCAGGTGCTCTCGACGCGGCCCGACGTCGTCCCGCCCGACATCGTCGCCGAGCTGCGCAAGCTCCAGGACGACGTCACGCCGGTTCCCTACGCCGAGATCGAGCGCGTCGTCGAGGAAGACCTGCACCTCTCCATCTCCCAGCTCTTCCTCGAGTTCGAGGAGCGCCCGATCGCTGCGGCGTCGATCGGGCAGGTGCATCGCGCCACCCTTCCGGACGGCACCCGCGTCGCCGTCAAGATCCAACGGCCTGGCGCCCCCCGCCAGATCGCGTCCGACCTGGCGCTGCTCGACCAGGCGGCGAAGCTCGCGCGCGAACGGATTCGTGCGCTCGACTTCATCGATGTCCGTGCCCTCGTCGACGAGTTCGGGCGCGGCCTCCGGCAGGAGCTCGACTATCGCACCGAGGCGCGGAACGCGCAGGCGTTCTACCGCAACTTCGCCGACGACCCGAACGTCGTTGTGCCCCGCGTGTTCCCGACCTACACGAGCGCGCGGGTGCTGACGCTCGAGCTGATCGACGGCGTCCAGCTCCGTGACATCGAGCTCGCTACCTACTCGCTCGAGGAGCGCAAACGGCTCGCATACCTCGTCACCGAGGCCTGGCTGACGATGATCTTCCGCCATGGCTTCTTCCATGCCGACCCGCACCCGGCGAACATCCTCGTGATCGACCGCGCCCGGATCGGCCTCGTCGACTTCGGGCTGGCCGGCAGGCTCAGTGGCGACGACATGGCGAAGCTGACCCGGCTGTTCATCGACGCCGCCAGCGAGAACGTCGACCAGCTGCCGAAGCGGCTTGCCGACCTCGGCGTGCGCTACCCGAAGGAGGGTGAGGAGCGGCTCGCTGCCGACCTACGCGAGCTCTACTACCGCTACTACGGCGCGAAGCTGACCGACATCGACCCGCTCCAGGTCATCCGCGAGTCGTTCCAGCTGATCTACGCCAACAACATCCGGCTGCCGACGCGCTTCGTGCTGCTCGACAAGGCGATCGCCACGATCGGCTCGGTCGGTGTCGAGCTGTACGAGGACTTCAACGTGTTCGAGGTGGCGCGCCCGTATGCGCGCAGCCTGCTGGCCGGACGCTTCACGCCGGCACGGGTGGCAGCGACGGCGCGGTCGGAGGCCTTCGGCCTGGCCCGCGTCCTACGCGAGGCGCCGTACCAGCTGCACGACTTCCTCGAGCAGGCCCGCGACGGCCAGATCGAGGTCGGCTTCGTGCACAAGGGCCTCGACGAGTTCATGCACCGCATCGACATCGTCTTCAACCGGCTCGTCGTCGCGCTCGTCGTCGGCGGTGGGCTGATCGGCTCCAGCATGATCGGCGTGTTCGCGAAGAGCGGCCCGCAGGTGGCCGGGATCAACGCCATCTCGTTCTTCGGGTTCGTGCTGTCGACGGTGCTCGGCCTGTGGCTGCTGCTCGGCGTGCTGCGCTCCGGCCGCCTGTAGCCGCCGCCTGTAGTTGCCTGTAGCTGGCTGCCGGGACGGCGGCGAAAGGGACGGCGCCGTCCGGTACGGCTGTGCACAGAGGTGTGGACGGGCCGGTGGAGAGGCTGGCACAGAATCGTCCGAATGGACACCTGTTCCGGGCCCCGTCGCGCTCGTAGCGTGGGGGCATGAGCACAGCACTGCTTCTCGCCGAGCCCGAGTCTGCCGCGCGGGCCCTTCTGGAGCGTCACCTCGCGGAGGACGGGTTCGCCGTGCTCGGGGCCGAGGATGAGACGCGCGCTTTCTGGCTGGCCGAGCGGGCGCGGCCCGATGCCGTGCTGCTCGCCAGCCGGCTGGAGCAGGCATCGGGCGCCGAGGTGTGTGGGCGGCTACGCGCGGGCGCGCCGGGCCGCGAGTGGGATCGCGACGTCCCCGTGATTGTCCTCGGCGACCCCGACGGCGACGCCACCGACAGGGTGCGCGCCTTCGCCCACGGAGCCGACGACTACGTGCCCGGGCCTGTGCTGTACGAGGAGCTGCTCGCGCGTATCCGCGCCGTGTTGCGGCGCGCGGCGCCCGCTCGTCACGACGTGATCGAGGCGGGGCCGGTGCGGATCGACATCGCGGCGCGGCATGTGGCGGTCGGCGGCCGGTTCGTCCAGCTCTCGGCGACGGAGTTTGATCTGCTCGTGGCGCTCGCCCGCGATCCCTTTCGCGTGTTCCCGAAGAAGGAGCTGCTACGGGGCGTCTGGGGCTACCCGGCCGGCATCGAGACGCGCACCATCGACTCGCATGCCTCGCGAGTTCGGCGCAAGCTCGCAGCGACCGGTGTGCCCGAGCCGCTCGTCGTCAACGAGTGGGGCATCGGCTATCGGTTGCGGCTGCCGGGGTGGGGCGAGGCTCGATGCTGAGCGCTCAGCCTGAATCCGGCGCTCGGCGCGGGCGGTGCATCCCGTCCGGCCTCGCCAGGCCGCTTCCTGCCAGGGTTCCGGCCTATCCGCCGGTGCGGACAGGCCTTC
>JANXXF010000065.1 GCA_025350775.1 Actinomycetes bacterium | reverse complement strand
CTCGGAGCCCTCCTCGTAGTTGACGACGATGTTGACGGCGACCTTCGCGCTGTTCGGCCACACGACGCGCGGCAGGTGCCGGCCGTAGCCGACGTAGTCGCGCTTCGGGCCGGGAACGTCTCCATCGACCAGCTTCATCTCGGCTCCACCCCCGTCGGCTGCATGAGGGGGCAATCGTGTCCGGGCACTGAGCCCGTGTCAACCGAGAGAGCCCGGGTGGCCCGGCGGCTGCTCGCCCCCGGGCCACCCGCTCGTTCCGAACCGGGCCGTTACTGGGCCGAGCGGTACGCCATCCCGTTGGTGGTCGCGCCGAGGTAGCCGACGCCGGCCTGGTTGACGCTGATCGCGGCACGGAGCGTCGCTGTCGGGATCTCGCCCACGAACATGGCGACCGATCCGCTCAGCAGCGGCTGCTTACCCAGCGTCGTCCAGGTGCTGCCGGTCTTGCGCTGGAGCTGCACCTCCTGCCCCTTCAGCGAGCGGCCGGCGGTGACCTTCACAATGACGTGCCCGTTGTGGAGGGCCGAAATGGAGATGCGGGGCGTGACGCCGATCGTCCGCCGCGGGCTGAGCTCGGTGCGGGCCCACAGCGCCTGGTACGCCGTCGCGATCGTCGGCCGGGCCCTGTACGTCCACTCACCGTTCTTGGTCGTACGTACGACTGCCGCGACGACGGGCGACGACGCGCCGTACGGCCAGCGGTTGATCGTGACGCGCTCGCCGCTATGGCCGTTCTGCAGCCGTCCGGTGAGCGTCACCATGCCCCCGTAGACCACCCTGTACGCGCTCGGAGTGAGCGTCAGCTTGTAGTTGTGGTAGAGCAGCGAATGGCTCGCCGTGCCGAGATAGCCGAGGCCGGCCTGGTTCACGCTCATCGAGATGCGCACCGTCGAGGACGGCAGCGTCGTGGTGAACGTCGCACCGGAGCCCGGCCCGAGAGCGTGCTTCTGCACGGTCTCCCATTGGCCGTTCGCCTGGAGCCGCTGCAGGGCAACCTCGTTGCCGCGGAACGAGCGGGCACCCTCGACCCGGGCCGAGATCCTCCCGTTGCCGAGCTCGTCGATCGTCACGCGCGGCTGAACGCCGACCACCAACGCGGGGCTCACGCGAGAGTCGATCCGCGCCTGGTAGGTCGTCGACTTGGTCGGTGCCGGACGGAAAGTCCAGAAGCCGCCGCTGCGCGACATGACGGTGACGACATGGGACGTCTCGCCGTACGGGCGGACGACGATGCCGACGCTCTGGCCGGACTCGTGGTTCGAGACCCTGCCCGTGATCGTGACGTGATTGCCGTAGAGCACCCGGTCGGCCGAGACCTGGAGCGTCGACGACGGGCCGGCGGCCGCCTGGGCCACTCCGGCAACGGACAGCGTCGCAAGGAAGAAGAGGAGAGGAACGAACTTGCGCATGGGACAGCACCTCCGGGCGGATTTGTGACGGTTAATTCGGTAACTACCCGCTTGCGGAGATTCCGAACCGTGGGACGCGACCGGCCGGCTAGCTCGGCAACCGGGGTAGCTCTCCCCTTCCCGTCGGAGGCGGGCGTGTTTCGGGCCGATCGGTAGCGGGTATGGCCGAAGATCTGACCCGTTATCAAGGAGGCACCATGCGTAAGGCACTGACACTCGCGATCGTCGCTCTCGCAGGGCTCACGGTCGCGCTGAGCTCGGCGCTGGCTGGCAGCCCCCAACGCACCCCCGATGCGAAAGCCGTCCCGCTGCTCGGCACCGCTGGCATCTCGCTGCTCCAGGGCATCGATCTGGTGCGGGCAAAGTACGGCACGGTGATCGAGGCGAAATTCGAGCTCGACGACTCTGGTGCCCTCAGCCTGAGCGTCTACCCGGTCACCAAGGGACTGCGGACGAGCACCGAGTTCAATGTCTTCGAAGAGGTCTCGGGTGCGGCGGCGGTCTCGCCCTGGAAGCAGTCCGTGGAAGTGTTCACTGACCGGGAACACCTCACGCGCTCTGCTTTCGATCTGACGGTGATGCAGCTGGGCAACTTCAACCTCGCTACAGCCGTGCGACGCGCGCTCACCCGGCAGCCTGGCGTCGCCTACTGAGCGATCCCCACGTTGCAGGGCAAACGGCCCGGTGTCGGCGTCTACATCCGCTCGAGCGACGGCACGACCCATCGCCTCTTCATTCCCTTGACGTGAGCGAATGAGCCGTTTCGGTCGTCCGTGACGCCGATCGGTTCTTGGTGCTAGCTAGTGAGCCCTGTCAGGCCAAACCGACGTACAAGGCGACCGTCCGCTCGGCGATCGCGGCCCAGCTGAACTCCTCGACGGCCCGCGCGCGGCCGGCACGGCCCATGGCCGCCGCCCGCGCCGG
>JANXXF010000056.1 GCA_025350775.1 Actinomycetes bacterium | reverse complement strand
CGCGGTCGACGGCGGCGACGAGCGCGTGCTGCGCGTCCTCATGTACCACAAGGTCAACGATCTCCAGGGCAACCCGGTAACCGTGCCGATCGCGCTGTTCGAGGAGCAGATGGCGCAGATCCGCGACCTTGGCTACAGCGTCGTCTCGGTCGACGCCGTGCTCGACCACTTCAGCCACGGCGCGCCGCTCCCGCCGAAGGCCGTCCTGATCACCTTCGACGACGGTTACCGCGACAACCTGCGCAACGCCGCGCCGATCCTCCAGCGCTACGGCTACCCGGCGGTGGTGTTCGTGCCGATCGGGTACCTCGACTCGGTTCGCCCGCTGCCACACGAGGAGCACCTCGTCGCGCGCGGGGTGCTCAACCCGACGCTCGGCTGGTCGGAGCTCGCGGAGCTCGAGGCCGCCGGCATCCGCGTCGAGAGCCACGGCATCAGCCACCGGCCGCTCGCCAACCTCGAGATCGACGAGGCCGCCCGCGAGATCACCCTCTCGAAGCTCCGCCTCGAGGAGCGCCTCGGCCGCCCGGTGCGGGCCTTCGCCTTCGTCAAGGGCTCCGAGGCCGACTACCGGCCCGTGCATCTCTCGCTGCTCAAACAGGCCGGCTACGAGCTTGCCTTCACCTCGGTCTCCGGGTCGAACGGCCTCCGCGCCGACCCGCTGCAGCTGCACCGCTACAACGTCGAGCCGTACCCGACCCGTACCTTCGAGCTCGTCCTCGCCGGCGCGTGCGACCTGATCGCCGTCAAGGACACGGTCGCCGGCTGGCACGCGCGGCGCGTGTTCAACGCCGTCCTGCGCACGTCCACGAAGTGAGCGGCGGCCCGGGGCCTGGCGGCGGCGCGGAGCCGGGCGGCGGCGGCGCGGCAGGCGTCGGCGGCGGCACGGCACCGTATCGCCTCGTCGCGTACGACCCGTCGCAGCGCGACGCCTACCTCGCCCTGCTGCACGAGGCCTGGGGCGAGGGCAGTACGACCGGCGCCGAGTTCGACTGGTGGTTCGCCGGCAACCCGGCGGGGAGCCTGCTCTCGACCGCCGAGCTGGGCGGCCGCACGGTCGGTGTTGCGGGCCACTCGTTGGCGCGGCTCGTGCTGGGCGGCGAGGAGCGGCTCGGGCAGTTCTCGGTGCACGCCACGACGGCGGCGAGCGCGCGCGGTCGCGGGATCTTCCGCGCGCTCGAGCTGCGCCACGAGGAGCAAGGTGCCCAGCACGGCTCGCAGGTGGTGCTCGCCTTCGCCAGCGCGCCCACCTCGCCGCTGTTCACGGGCCCGCTGGGGTGGACGGCGATCGACCGGCGCCGCGTGTGGCTGCGGCCGCTGCGCGGGGCTGCCGGACGGGTTGTGCGGCGGGCGCCGCGGCGGGCGCTGGCGCCGGCGACGGGCGCTGCGTGGCAGTACGGCGGTGTGGCCGTTCGCTGCGTCGAGCGCTTCGGGCCGGAGGCCGACGCGGCCTACAGGGCCGCGGTGCCGCGCCTCGGGAACCACGTCGTGCGCGACGCCGCCTACCTCAACTGGCGCTTCCTCGACTCGCCGCGTGGCTACCGCGCATTCTCGACGCCTGCAGGGTTCGCGGTGCTCGGGCACAAGCTCCACCGGGGCGTCTCGCTGGCGGTGCTCGCCGAGTGCGTCGCGCCGGCGCGCGAGGCGTGGGCGCTCCTGCGGCGGTGCATCGCGGAGGCGCGCGGCGCGGAGGCGCTGGCCCTGGTGCCGCCCGCTGGGCTGCCGCGCGCCGCGCTGCTCGCGCTCGGCTTTCTGCCGTCGCCGGTCTCGCTCGACTTCATGGGCAAGGCGCTGGCAGGGGCGGCCGCCCCGCTCGATACGCGCGCGGGCGCCTGGCGCGTCTCGCTCGGCGACACGGACTTCTTCTGATGGCGGTGACCACGCCCCCCGCCGCCCCCACCCGCATCGTCTTCGTCACCCAGCAGGTCGACCCGCAACATCCGGCGCTGGCGGCGACGGTCACCAAGATCGCTGCGCTGGCGGCGCTCGTCGACGAGGTCGTCGTGCTCACCGACGGCGCCGTCCCGGGCGTGCTGCCGGCGAACTGCCGCGTCCACGAGTTCGGCGCGGCGACGCAAGCCGGCCGTGGCGCGCGCTTCGCCGCCGCGCTGGCACGGGAGCTGCTGCGGCGGCCGCGACCGGTCGCCGTCGTCGCGCACATGTGCCCGATCTACGCCGTGCTCGCGGCACCGCTCGCGCGCCCGCTGGGCGTGCCGCTGCTGCTCTGGTACACGCACTGGCACGCCTCGTCGCTGCTGCGCGTCGCCGAGCGGCTCGTCACCGACGTCGTCTCGGTGGACGTGCGCTCGTTCCCGCTGCCCTCGCCGAAGGTGACGCCGATCGGCCACGGTATCGAGGTCGCCGAGTTCCCTTGCCCGGAGCGCCCCGCGCCGGGGCCGGTGCTGCACGTCCTCCAGCTCGGACGGACCTCGAAAGCCAAGGGCATCGCCGAGGTGGTGCGCGGAATCGCCGAGGCCCGCCGGCGCGGGCTCGACGCGCGGCTGCTCTTCCACGGGCCGTCGCTCACCCCCGCCGAGCGGGCCTACCGCGTCGAGGTGGCTGCGCTGGTCGCCGAGCTGGGGCTGGGCGACAGCGTCACGATCGGCGGGCCGGTGCCGCGCAGCGAGGTGCCCGCCCTGCTCGCCGCAGCCGATCTCTTTGTCAACAACATGCATGCCGGCTCGCCCGACAAGGCGGTATTCGAGGCCGCGGCCTCGGGCGTCCCGGTGGTCGCGTCGAACCCTGTCTTCGACATGCTGCTCGACCCGAAATGGCTGTTCGGCCGGGAGGACGCGGGCAGTCTCGCCGACCGGCTCCAGGCGGCGGCCGCCCTCACCCGCGACGAGCGCGCCGCCATCGGCCTGCGCCTTCGGACGCGCGTGCTCGAGTCGCACTCTGTAGCGTCCTGGGCGGAGGGCATCCTCCGGGTGGCACGCGGATGAACCAGAACGGTCACAAACCTCTGATCTTGCACATGCAGAAGGTGGCCGGGATCTCCGGATCCGAGGCGCACCTGCTGTCGCTGCTGCCACGCCTGCGCGAGCGCGGCTGGAATATCCAGATGCTGATGCTGCACGAGGACGAGCCGGGCGCCTGGCACTTCGCGAGCGAGCTGGAGAGCGCCGGGGTGCCAGTGTCCGCACTGCAGCTCGCGGCCGATGTCGACCCGGTCGCCTTCTTCAAGCTCTCGGCGACGCTGCTGCGCCGCCGCCCCCGCATCCTCCACACGCACCTCGTGCACGCCGACGTCTACGGGCAGCTCGCGGGCGCGCTCACGGGCCTGCCGACGCGCTTCTCGACCAAGCACGGCTTCAACGAGTTCCGCCAGGGCCGCCCGTTCGCGCTCGCCGACCGTGCCGTGGCGAGCCTCGCGCACGTCCACATCGCGATCTCGCGCGGGCTTGCTCGCTACCTCGCCGACACCGAGGGCTTCGACGAGTCGAGCTTCGACATCGTCCACTACGGCATCGCGCCGCGCGAGCTGCTCGCCCCGTTCCCGCGGCAGACGCCGCGCCTGCTCTGTGTCGGCCGGCTGATCCCGATCAAAGGCCACATCGTGTTGCTGCGCGCGTTCGCGATGGCGCGCCGCGAGGTGCCCGACCTCGAGCTCGAGATCGCGGGCCGCGGGCCGCTCGAGCCGGCGCTGCGGGCGCTGGCGAAGGAGCTCGGCATCGCCGATGCGGTGCGCTTCCTCGGGTACGTCAATCCCATCCAGGGTGCGATCGAGCGCTCGGCCATCGTTGTGGTGCCGTCGATGGGCGAGGGCTTCGGGATGGTCGCGCTGGAGGCGATGGAGCGGGCACGGCCAGTGATCGCCGCCTCGATCGGCGGGCTCGGCGAGCTCGTGTCACATGGCGAGACGGGCCTGCTCGTGCCGCCCGGCGAGGCGGAGCCGTTCGCGCGCGCGATCGTCGAGCTGGCGAGCGACCTGGGCCGGGCCGAGCGGATGGGCGCTGCAGGCCGCGCGCGCGCCGTCGAGAAGTTCCTCGAGGAGTTCTGCATCGACCGTACCGAGGTGCTCTACCGGCAGGCGCTCGGGGAGCTCACGCGCACCGCGGAGCACGCGGCGTGACCCGGCTGCGGCTGGCATCGTTCGTGGCGGTGCTCCTCGTCGCGCTCGCGTTCGGTGCGGGCGCCCTGGCCGGCAACGGCCGTGTCGCACCGCGGGTCGAGGGACCGGCGCTCGACGGCAAACGGCTCAACCTCGCCTCCTTTCGCGGCCGGCCGCTCGTCGTCAACGTCTGGTCGTCGTGGTGACGAGCCTGCAACAGCGAGGCGGTCGCCTACGCACGGTGGGTCAAGCAGCAGCAGGGCAGCGCGTTCGTCGGCATCGACGCGGCTGACACGCCGGACGGCGGCCGCGCCTTCGTCAAGCGCTACGGCTGGGACTGGCCCCAGATCGTCGATCCCGCCCGTGCCCGCGCGAAGTCGCTCGGCGCAACCTGGCAGCCCGCGGTCTTTGTGATCGACGCCGGCGGTCGCATCGTGGCCTCGTACGCCGGTCAGGGCAATCCGGTGATCTGGATGACGCTGGTCGCTGCGCTGCACCTGCCGCGGTAGCACCGGCGGGGGGCGAACGTCACACGCTGTCGTAGACGGCAAGCGTCTGCTCGGCCATCCTCGCAACCGAGAACTCCGCCCGCGCCCGCTCGGCCCCGGCGGCGCCCAGGCGTGACGCAAACGCCGGGTCGTCGAGCAGCCGGCCGACTGCGGCGGCGAGCGCCGTCGCGTCGTCGGGCGGCACGAGCAGGCCCGTCTCGCCGTCGGCGACGATCTCCGGGATCGAGCTGACCCGGCTCGCCACCACCGGCCGCGCACAGAGCATCGCCTCCAGCAGCGCCAGCCCGAAGCCCTCCCAGCGGGCCGGGTGTACCAGGAGCTCGGCGGCGCGCAGCACCGCGGCGACATCGCCGACACGGCCCGGCAGCAGCAACGCGCCACCGATGCCGAGCTCGTGCGCGAGCGCCGTCAGCGCGGCCCGCTCGGGCCCCTCGCCGAGCACGGCCAACACCGTCGTCGGGTGGCGCTCCCGCACTTGCGCCAGGGCCTGCACGGCCACGTCCAGCCCCTTCTGCCGGTCGAGCCGGCATACCGCCACGAGCAGCCTGGCGTCCTCGGCGAGCGGGAGCCGGGCAGGCGCCGACCAGGCCGCGGGCGGCGCATCCATGCCGTAGTGGACGGTGACGACCTTGACGGCCGGCAGGCCGACGCGCTCGACGTTGAAGCGGCGCAGCGCGTCCGTGATCGCGATCACGCGGGCGGCGCGCAGGGTGAGGGCCCGCTCGGCGAAGCGGAACGGGCCGGCTCGGAAGGGGTCGTCGTTGTGCTTGGTCGAGACGAGCCGGGCGCCGGTCGCCAGCGCCGCCAGCGTCCCATAGACGTCGCCGTGCACGAGGTGCGTGTGCACGAGGTCGGGGCGGGTGGCGCGGGCGCTGCGGACGACGGCGCGGACGAGCCCCGGGTCGAGATCGCGCGGGCACGGAAGCCGCTCGAACGGGACACCGGCCGCGGCCAGCTCGCGGTAGAAGGGGTCGGGGGCGAGCGCCGGGTCGTCGAGGCCGAGAAAGTGGGCGTCGACGCCGCGCTCGCGCAGCGCCGGCAGCAGCGCGAGCAGGTGGCGCTCCGACCCGCCGATGCCGCCGATGCGGTGGAGATGGAGCGCCCTCATGGGGTCGGAGGACCGGCCTCGATAGCGGCGGCGCCGGCCGGAGCGGCGCCGACCGGCCCGCTACCGCGTCGCTGCCGCCGGCGCGCGATCAGCGTCTCAATCGCCGCCGCCGCGAGCAGCGCGAAGAGGAAGTCGAAGGGGACGCGGTAGCGCGTCGCCCCGGCGAACACCATCGCCGCGCCCGTGTTGTAGGCGAGCAGGATGACTGCGAGCAGCGCCACCCGCCGCCGCACCACGACGAGCCCGATCAGCGAGAGCGCGTACAGCGGGATCATGTAGGCGGGCACGACCCAGCGCCGCATGACGCTCAGCAGCGAGGTGCCGGTGACGTCGGCGTTGTTGGTCTCGAACGCGCGCGGGTCGAGGAACATCCCGGTCGCCTGGACGGCCAGCTTGACCTTCTCGCCCGGGTGCTGCTGCCAGAACTCGAACACGCGATCCTGAAAGAAGGTCATCTGCGCGCACTCGTCGACGATGGTGGTATGGCCGTTGACGCGGTAGTCGTCACCGGCCTGCTCGGGCGTTGGCGGCGCGTTCGGATAGGGCGGCACGTTGTCGATCCAGTTGCGGTTGTGCGAGAGCGTCTCGTACGTGTTGACGTTGTTGGCCTTCCACAGCGCGCGCGCATCGGTGGTCACAGCGAAGCAGCCGACCTCGACGCGATTGCGCACGACCCACGGGACGACGACGGCGGCGGCGCCCAGCAGCACGACGAGGGCGAGCACGGCGGCCCGCCGCCTGTCGCCACGCAGCGCGACAAGGAAGAGCCCGACGGCCACGGGGAGCAGGATCAGCCGCGTGTTGGAGAGCACGGCGACGCCTAGCAGCGCACCCAGCCCGAGTGCCCCGCGCACCGTGCGCCGTTCCGCCACGCCGAGCGCGAGCAGCACGACGCCCGCGGCGAGCGCGGTGTCGAGGATCTCCCGGTTGAGATGGATGTCGTGCCAGACGAGATACGGGTGCAACGTCGCGATGAGCCCTGCGAGCAGGCCCGCAGCGGGCGACAGCCAGCGCCGCCCGACGCGAACGACGAGCAGGGCGGCGAGCAGCGCCACGAGGATCTGCGCGACGCCGACGGCCTCCCAGTGGCGGCCGAGCACCCAGTAGATCGGGATCAGGAAGAACGAGTAGAGCGGCTGCGTGTACGCCGACGGCTGGCCGGGGATGAGCCCGAACGTGCCGTCGGCGAGGAAGATGCGGGCAAAGTCATCACTCTTCTCGGTGTAGGCGGCCAGGATCTGGCCGCGCTCGGAGAGGAGGGCGGCGAGCCGGGGCAGGACGCACGCGGCGGCAACGAGCCCGTACGTCCAGCGCGACCTCAGCAGGAAGGCCAGCCGGCTAGCGGAGAGCAAGCGCTGCCTCTGCGGGGCTGGACGGCGGCTCGGGCGACTCCACGTACAGACGCTGCCACAGCTCAAGGACGAGCAGGCACCAGAGGCGGTGCCCGTGGTCGGCGCGGCCGCTCGCGTGCTCGGCGATCAGGGCCTCGACGGCCGCGGGCCTGAGCTGCCCGCGCGACCGCGCCCGCTCGCCCAGCAGCAGGTCGCCCGTCACCTCGCGCAGCTCCTCGCGGAACCAGCGGGCCAGCGGCACGCCGAACCCGGTCTTCGAGCGGCTCGCCACCTGCGCCGGCAGGTCGGGCGCGAACGCCCGGCGCAGCGCCTCCTTGCCGCGGCGGCCGCGCAGGCTCTCCGGCAGCGAGACGCCGAGCCCCAGCACGCGGTCATCGAGGAACGGCGAGCGCAGCTCCAGCGAGCAGGCCATCGAGGCGAGGTCGGCCTTCGGCAGCAAGTCGCCGGACAGGTAGGTCTCGATGTCGAGCGCCTGCAGCCCCGGCGTGCCGGGAAACGGCGGCAGCCCCAGCAGCTCGTGCGTGGGCAGCGGCTGGGCAACGAAGGCGGGCTCCCACAGCTGCGCCCGCAGCTCGGCGGGGAAGACCTCCATCAGCCGGCCGTAGCGCTCGGCGCGCGGGGTGGCGGCGAGGTCGAGCAGGCGGGCGGCACGGAACAGCGGGGAGCGTCGCTCGGAGCGCGCGGCCGGGTAGAGGCGCAGCGCGTGGGCGGCGAGCGCGGCCGGCGCGGCCGGAATCCGTGCCGCGAGCTGCATCGCGACGTAGCGCTCGTAGCCGGCGAATGCCTCGTCGCCGCCGTCGCCGCCGAGCGCGACCGTGACGTGACGGCGGGCCAGGTCGCTGACGAGCAGGGTAGGCAGCGCCGCCTCGTCGCCGAGCGGCTCGTCGAGCGCCCAGGCAAGGCGCGGCAGCAGCGTGCGAGCGTCCGGCTCGACGACGATCTCCTCGTGACGGGTGCCGTAGCGCTCGGCGACCGCGCGGGCGTACTCGCGCTCGTCGTAGCGCGCATCGCCGAAGCCGACCGTGAACGTCCGCAGCGGCTCCGCCGACGCCTGCGCTGCCAGAGCGACGACGATCGAGGAGTCGATCCCGCCCGAGAGCAGCGCGCCCAGCGGCACGTCCGCCACGAGCCGCCGCCGCACGGCCGCGCCCACCTCGTCGCGCACCCGCTCCAGCCACTCGCCCTCCGAGTGCCGCACCGTGTCCGGGACGAGCCGCCAGTAGCGCTCGACGCTCACCTGGCCTCCCTCGAACACGAGCACGTGGCCGGGCGGCAGCCGGTGCACGCCCGCGAGCGCCGTGCGGCTGCCGGGGACATATTGCAATGCGAGGTAGGCGTCGAGCGCGGCCGGGTCGACCTCGCGGCGCAGCCCAGGGATGCGCGCCAGCGCCTTCAGCTCCGAGGCGAACGCGAAGGTGCCGTCGGGGAGCAGCGTCCACAGCAGTGGCTTCTTGCCGACGCGGTCGCGGGCGAGCACGAGCCGCGCGCGCGGCGCAACCCACAGCGCCCGCGCGAACATGCCGTGTAGCCGCTCGACGAAGCGGACGCCGTGCTCCTCGTCGAGGTGGGGCAGCAGCGTTGTGTCGCCGTGGCCGCGGATCCGGTGGCCGCGGGCGTCGAGGCCGGCGCGCAGCTCCTGGAAGTCGTAGATCTCCCCGTTGAAGACGACCGAGACGGCGCCGGTCTCGTCGGTCGCCGGCTGGTAGCCCTCGTCGAGGTCGACGACGCGCAGCCGCCGGTGTCCGAGCGCCGCGCGCCCGACGACGTCGACGCCGCCGTCGTCCGGCCCGCGATGCAGGATCGCCGAGGCCATCCGCTCGACGACTGACGCGTCGGGCGAACCGGCGGCTGCTACAAGTCCGCAGATGCCGCACACGGGTTACGACGCGAGGGGAGGGGACATTCCGCCAGAACGGTACGCGGTCGTCTCCTGCCACGTCGAGCGACCCCTCGACGATGCCGTGTGGGAGGCGTTCCGCCGCTTCCAGGCCCGGCGGCCCGGCGGCTTCCGCATCGCCGCGCTCGTGCGCCCGCCGGACACCGCTGCCGACGTCGGCGAGGCCGGCGCCGAGCGCCGCGCCGTCTGGCTCGAGCGCGCCCGCCTCGCCGCCGAGCACGGCCCCTTCGGCCTGCACACCCACTACGGCGGCCGCGAGCACGGCCGTGCCCGGCCGGGCGATCCCGAGCCGGTCGACCGCGTCCGTGCCGAGCTCGCCACCCTCGCCGGGCACGGCCTCACGCCACGCTTCTTCTGCGGCGGCAACTGGTATCTGGACGAGCGGGTCGCCGGCGTGCTCGCCGCGGCGGGCCTCGCCGACTGCACCGCGACCGCCTTCACGCCGCGGCACCTCCCGGCGGGCGCCGCGCGGCTCTCGCTGGCCGCGCCCGCGTGGCTGCGGGTCGAGGCTCCCGCCGCCGCGCCGGGCGCTCCCGCCGCCGCCGGCCCGCCGCTCCGCCTGCTCGAGCTGCCCACCCCCCACTCACTCGGCATGACCGCCCGCGCG